>SCTU01000052.1 GCA_004297315.1 Dehalococcoidia bacterium
TCCCCGCGCTCGTGCTCCTCGCTGTCGCGCTCTGGCTACGCGCGGCGCGCTGGGCGGTCATCCTGCGTCCCGTGCGCGCGGTCAGCGTCGCGGATGCGGCCTCGCTGCTCGTGATTGGCTACGCCGCGAACAACGTGCTGCCCGCGCGCGCCGGCGAGGTCGTGCGCAGCGTGCTCTTCCAGCGCCGCCACGGCGGCTCCGCCCTCACCGCGCTCGCGACGATCGTCGTGGAGCGCGTCTTCGACGGTGCGGTCCTCGCGGTCTTCCTCGCGGCGGTGCTCGCCGGCGGCACGACGAGCGGGCCGCTGCGCGCGCTCGCGCTCGTCGCGGGGGCCGCCTTCATCGTGCTGCTCGCCGGCCTCGCCGCGCTATCCGCGTGGCCGCGCGGCATGCGCGCGCTGATCGACCGCATCCTGGGGCTCGCTCCGGGCCGCCTGCACGCGCGTCTCGCGTCGGTCGCGTCGAGGTTCCTCGACGGGCTGGTGCTGGTGCGCGGCCTGCGGCCGTGGCTGGCCGTGCTCGGGCTCACGACGTTCTCCTGGGTGGCGGAGGCCGCCTGCTACTGGGCGGTCGGCGAGTCGTTCGGGCTCGGCCTTGCCCCGTGGGGCTACCTCGGCATCTGCGCCGCGGCGAACCTCGCGATCGCCGCGCCGAGCACGGCGGGCGGGATCGGGCCGTATGAGTTCTTCGCACGCGAGTTCGCCGTGGCGCTTGGCGTCGCCACGGGCCTCGCGACGGCGTATGCGCTCGTGCTGCACGCCGTCGTGCTGATCCCGGTCGCGCTCGCCGGCGTCGCGCTGCTGTGGCGCGAGCAGCTCGGCCTCCGCACGTTGACGACGACGGAACTCCCGCCGGAAGCGAGGCCTGCCTCATGAAGGTCGTGGTGATCGGCGGCGGCGTGGCGGGCCTCGCCGCGGCGTACGACCTCGCGGGACACGGGCACGACGTCGACGTAGTCGAGGCGGGCCCGGTGCTCGGCGGCCAGGTGCGCACGTTCGAGGTCGGCGGCGGGCGGCTGGAGTCGTTCTACCACCACCTGTTCCTCTCCGACACCGAGATCGCCGCGCTGCTCAAGGAGTTGGGCCTCGATGGCGACCTCCAGTGGATCGACTCGAACGTGGGGCTGCACGCGGACGGGAAGGCGTACCCGTTCGTCGGGCCGCTCGACCTGCTGCGCTTCGACCGCGTCTCGCTGCTCACGCGCGTGCGCCTCGGCCTCGCCGCACTGTGGCTGCGACGGCAGTCCAACTGGACGAAGTACGAGGGCCAGCGCGCCGCGACGTGGATCCGCCGGGCCGTGGGCAAGCAGGGCTACGACAAGGTGTGGGGCCCGCTGCTGCGCGCGAAGTTCGGCGAGCACGCCGAGGACGTCTCGCTCGTCTGGTTCTGGGGCAAGATCTACCTCCGCTTCGCCAGCCGCCAGGGCGGGCTCTTCGCCAAGGAGCAACTCGGCTACCTGCGCGGCTCGTTTGGGCGGATGGTCGACGCGCTTGCGACGCAGATCGAGGCGCGCGGCGGCCGCCTGCACGTCGAGGCCCCCGTCGAGCGCGTGATCGTGGAGGACGGCCGCGTCACCGGGGTGCGCCTCGGCGGTGCACGCAGCGGCGAAGTGATCGCCGCCGACGCCGTGATCGCGACGGTCCCGAGCGAGCATTTCGCGCAGATCGCGCCCGAGGTCGGCGCGGCGTCCGCGGAGTACGCGCGGATGCTCGCCGCCGTGCGCTACCAGTGGGCGACGGTGCTCGTGCTCGCCCTCGACCGGCCGCTCTCGCCGATCTACTGGCTGACGATGACGGAGGCGGACTGCCCCTTCGTCGTGGCGGTCGAGCAGACGAACCTCGTGCCGCCCTCGACCTACGGCGGGCTGCACCCTGTCTACTTCTCGAACTACGTCGACCCCGGCGACCCGATCATCGAGGAAGACGCGGACGCGGTCCTCGCGCGGTACGAGGCGCACATCAAGGGGATCAACCCCGCCTTCGACCGCTCGTGGATCAAGGGCCAGTGGCTATTCAAGGACCGCGCCGGCCAGCCGATCGTCCACTACCGCTACCACGAGGACATCCCGCCGCACCGCACCCCGGTGGCCGGCCTCTATCTGGCGAACACGACGCAGATCTACCCCGAGGACCGCGGCCAGAACTACTCGATCCGCCTCGGCCGCCGAGTGGCGCAGTTGCTGGAGGCTGAGCGGGCGAGCGAGGCGCGCTAAAGACCTCTGGCCACCCGCGCGAAGCCTTCACATCCCAGATTCGGCCCCGTTTGAGCCCTCCCTCGACCGCCCATATAGTGCGCGAGGGCGCCGTCCGAGGCGTCCCGGGGGCGAGGAGTCCTGCATGCCGCTGGAGACCGAGGCACGCGCCCAGATTCGCGCGCTCGTGACCGAGTTCCGCCCCGAACACGGCGACCTGCTCGCCGCCATGCACAAGGTTCAGCACCACTACGGCTACCTCTCCCGGGAGGCGATGGAGGTCATCGCCGAGCAGCTCGGACTTTTCCCCACCGAGGTCTACGGGGCCGCTTCGTTCTACGAGGAGTTCCGCTTCACCCCGCCCGCGCAGACGAACATCCGCTGGTGCTCCGGCCCCGCCTGCCGCCTGAAGAACGGCGGCGGCATCCGCGACGCGATCATGGCGACGCTCGGGGTGCACGAGATCCCCGGCGACACCGAGGACGGACGCGTCGGCGTGATCCTCGGCCAGTGCAACGGCGCGTGCGAGATCGCGCCGATGGTCTGGCTCGAACAGCACAGCACGCATCGCATCGAGTATGTGGGCGACCTGAACGCGGCGCGCGCGGTGCGCATGGCGCGAGCCCTGCGCGACGGCGGGACCGTCGAGGCCGCCATCGAGGAGGCGCGTCGTGCCTGACGCCCTCGAGCGCTACCAGGCCCTGCGCGCCGTCGCCGACGTCGACTACGCCGCCTGGCGCAACCCCGTCCGCCCGCGCATCGACGTCGCGATTGACCAGTCGTCGATCTCGAACGGGGCGCTGAAGACGAAGGCCGCCCTCGAAGCGGTTGCCGCCGAGCGCAACGCCGCGGTCGACTTCGGGCGTGTCCACGGCTACGGCATGCAGTGGGTGCACCCCACGGTGCAGATCACCTTCCCGGACGGCGCGACCGTCCTCTACGGCCCGGTGCGCGAGGCGGACGCCGCCGCGATCGTCGACGAGGCGACCGGGCGCTGGGGCGCCGCCGCCGCGCTGCGCCTCGGCACGATCACGGGCGAGCGGCCGGGTGTGCCCTCGGTGCGCGACCACCCGTTCTTCGCACTCGAGCCGGAGCGCCGGCTGCTGCGGAACATCGGCCTCACCGACCCGGAGTCGCTCAACCATTACATCGCGCGGGACGGCTACCGCTCGACGGCGCGCATGCTCGGCCGCCACCTCTCGGAGGAGGCGGTGCGCAACGCGCTGAACGAGGCCGGCCTCACCGGCCGCGGCGGCGCGAACTTCCCCACAGGCACGAAGTGGGGCTTCCTCTTCGGCGCGCCGGGCGACGAGCACTACCTCGTCTGCAACGCCGACGAGGGCGACCCGGGTGCGTGGGTGAACCGTGTGGTGATGGAGGGCGACCCGCACCTGCTGCTCGAGGGCATGCTGATCGGCGCCTACGGCACGAAGTCGAAGGGCGGCTTCATCTACCTGCGCGACGAGTATCCGCTCGCGATCGCGCGGATGGAGGCGGCGATCCGGGACGCCGAGGCAGCCGGGATCCTCGGTGACGACATCCTCGGCACGGGGCTGTCGTTCCACCTGCGCGTGATCCGCGGCGCGGGCGCCTACGTCTGCGGCGACGAGACCGGCCTGCTTGCCTCGATCTCGGACGAGCGCGGGATGCCGCGCGTGAAGCCGCCGTTCCCGGCAGCGCGCGGCGCGCTGAACAAGCCGTCGAACGTGAACAACGTGGAGACCTACGCCAACGTGCCGTCAATCGTGACGCACGGCGCCGAGTGGTACCGCGAGATGGGCACGAAGGCGCAGAGCGGCACGAAGATCTTCTCCTTCTCCGGCGACATCGTGCGCACGGGCTTCATGGAGGTCCCATTCGGGACGTCGCTCGCGAAGGTGCTGGAGGCCTGCGGCGGCATCGCGGACGGCCGGGCGCTGCACGCGATCCAGCCGGGCGGCCCACTCGGCTCGCTCGTGCCGGCGAGCGCGCTCCCGAAGCTGACGCTCGAACCGGCCTCGTTCGCCCCGTACGACGCGATGCTCGGCGGCGGCGGGATCGTCTTCGCCTCGGACCGCAACAACGTGCTGGTGCTCGCGGAGATGTTCGCGGAGTTTGTGGAGGAGGAGTCGTGCGGGCGCTGCACGACTTGCCACGGCGGCAACCAGCGCAAGACCGAGATCATCCGGCGGGTGATGGACGGCCAGGGCCGGCGCGAAGACGAGCCGAACCTGATGCTGATCGACCGCACGATCCAGTTCTCGAACTGCGCCCACGGCCAGTTGAGCCCGAAGTCGATGCGCAACGTCCTCCAGCACTTTCACGACGAGTACGAGGCCGCGCTGCGCGGCGAGGACGCCTCGCTCTCGCTGAAGGGGGCCTCGATCTTCCGCGTGGCGCTGCCGCGCGACCCGCGCGTCGAGGAGGCCGTGGCGATCTGCCCGGTGGACGCCTTCCGCGGCCGGCAGGGCGCGCGCACGATCGACGACGCCACGTGCATCCAGTGCCAGGCCTGCACCGACGTCGCCCCCGGGGCCGTCGTGCGCGAGGCGAGGCCGCGTGCGCCGCGCGTGGTGCCGATCGGCTAGCCGGGGATGGCGCGCCGCCTCCCGGCCCGCTACCTGCCCTCGCCACGCATCTGGGTCTTCCTCGCGCTGTTCGCCGCGATCGCCTACGTCGCCTGCGGCACGGGCGCCGTCTCCTGCCAGGTCGCGCGCCCCGCGGGCATCGTCGCCACCGTGCTCGCCGCCGTCATTTCGATGTTCGACGCCCCGCATCCGCCCTCGGAGCCGGACGAGGATTGAACCCTCGGCCTACACGTCGGCGGACCGCTCCGGGAGGATGAAGCCAGCGAAGCGGTACTGGCCGCGCTGGGCCGCCTCCTCCCAGGTGAGGGCGGTGTAGCCGACGATCCCCCACATCGAGGTGCGGAAGCGGGACGCGCCGGGGCAGAGGTAGCCCCAGTTCATCTCCGAGACGGTGAAGCCCTCGGGCCAGACAGACTCGACATAAGCAACGTGGCCGTTGCCGTAGCCGGGGCCGGTCCAGTCGAGGCCATCGCCCCAGACGATCACCACCCCCGGTCGGGCAGCGCGTAGGTCGCCCGCCGTCATCCAGCCGCGCGCGGCGGCGTTGCGCAGCCACGAGCGGGCGTGGCCGTTCCAGTTCACGCCGGGTTCCGGGGCGACGGTGTCGAAGCGGCGCGCCGCGTGCGTTGTGCACTGGCCCCCGGAGCCCTCGCGCGTGCTGGCGAATCCCTTGTGCGGCCTCGAGTCGCGCCCCCAGGACATGTCGCAGTCGCCGCCGTATTCGGCTGCGCCGGCGAGCGGGGAGCGGCCGGCGAGCACCACCCCCGAGGCCGCCACACCGAGTGCCGCCGCGCGCGCGAGGAAGCCGCACCGGGAGAATCGCGTGCCTATCTGTCGCCTTCCGCCTGCCGGGAAGGGTAGCGGGAGGCGCCTTGCCGCCGCCCGCCGGAGTTGACGAGGATTCACGAGGATCCGCTTCGGCCGAGGCGAGTCGGCTAGACGAGGTGGCACGCTGGTGGCACTCTCCGCGCGCACGAGGGAGGCACCATGTTTACGGTCGAGCGCAGCATCGTCGTGTCGCGGCCGCCGGCGGAGGTGTTCGCG
>SCTU01000053.1 GCA_004297315.1 Dehalococcoidia bacterium
ACGGCGAATTGGAGGAGGCACACGCGTCCCTGCTGCGTACGCAGGACCTCATCCTCGAACTGATCGCGAGCCTCGCGCTGGACGCGGACGGCGAGGCGGGCGCGCTGGCCCGGCAGATCGCACCGCTGTACGAGTACGTCTACCGCCGCACGCTGGACGCGAGTCTGCGGAAGGATGCCGCGCCGCTTCGAGAGGTCGTGCGGCTGATCACGCCGATGCGTGCGGCGTGGCAGTCAGTCCTCGACTGCGTCCAGGCCGGGCCCGTCACGACTGGCGTCACTCGTGGGTAGCGCGGCACTCCAGTTCGAGCTCCTGCGCGAGATCTTCGACCTCGCACGTGCCCAGCGGGCCGGTCTCGAATCGGACGACCTCGACCGCGTGATGGACCTCATGACGGAGCGCGAGGTACTCCTGGGTCGCCTCCAGCGGCTCACGGAGGAGCAGACCGAGGTCCCGCCGAACGTCGTGCCCCTCCCGCGCGTGGTGTCTTCGATGCAGGAGGACGCGCTGGCGTTGGACACCGTGATCCGGAGCATCCTTGAGCACGACCGGGCGAACGAGGCCCTGCTCCGGGAGAAGCTCGCCCAGGTGCGGGACGAACTCCCTCGCCTCCGCCGGGCGTTCCGGGCCGCGAACGCCTATCGCCCGAGCGAGGTGGTCCCCGCCTACCTGAACCGTCGGTCGTAGCCGCGAGGATCCTCCAATGGCACGACCGAGCCCCGCCGCACGCACGCGCCGAGCCTCGCGATGGATCGCCTGGGGCGTCCTGCTCGTGCTCGCAATGTGTTCTGGGGGGCTGCTCGCCGGCACCGGCATGGAGCCGGTGCCCACCTCGATCGCGCAGCGGTATGCCGCCTCAGGCGCGGCGGCGAAGATCGCCTCGGGTGGCGACCCCTGGCCACAGGCCGCGCCGCGGCGCCCCTTTGTGCCGGCGGAATCGAACCCGATCGAATTCGCGCGGGACGCGAAGCAGCCGCTCACACCGCAATTCGCCACTCGGGTCGTCGTGCGATCGGTCGGCATCGATGCGGCGGTGCAACCGGTGGGCCTGGTCTTCACGGCGGGGCGGCTCCAGTACGACGTGCCTTACGTCGAAGCGGGCCAGTACGCCGGCACCGCCCAGCCGGGCCGCCCGGGGAATGCCGTCATCGGCGGGCACGTGTCGAGGCGCGGCTCGCCCGGCGTGTTCTCAAAACTGCCGAAAGTGGCCGCCGGGGACGTGGTGGAGGTCTTCAGAGGCGACCAGGTCTTCCGATACTCCGTGACGGAGATCCGTGTCGTCGCATCGGACGCGACGGACGTGATGAGTCAAACGCACGACGCGACTTTGACGCTCATCACCTGTTTCCCGGACGACGCGCTGCGGGAGCGGCTCGTCGTGGTGGGGAAGTTGATGTAGCGCGGCCATCCCTCCGGGACGCACGCCCGGATACGATGGGCTACCGTCAAAGGAGCAGGCTGCTTTGGAAATCCAGGAGCCCTCTCGGGCCCGCACGCCCCGCATGGTCGACCTCGCCACCTCGCGGCCGAGGCGACTGCCCGCCGCGCCGGCCGATGCACCGGCCGACCGCATCGAACTGTCGTCCGAAGGGCGCTCCCTCGCTGGCGTGGACGACTTGACGCGGGCGCGGCGCGTCGCCGAGTTGCGCGCGCGCATCGATGCCGGGGCGTACACCGTCGACGCGGCGACACTTGCCCGGCGCCTGTCGGAGCTTGGCGAGGCGTAACGCCCCGCTCCCGGCGACGAGCGACGCTTCCCTCCCTTAGGGCGCTCTGTCCGCGCAGACGCGGGAGTTCCCCCATACGGAAGCCCGCAGTCCGTCCGTACGCTCGACCGCGAGGTCAAGGAGTGTGCGCGTGGGCTCGACGACGACTCGCCTGCTGGAGATCTGGGGCGGCCTCTCGCCCGCCCGCAAGGGGATGCTCACGGCGAGCGCCCTCGGCCTCGCGGCGATCGTGTTCTTCGTCTACTCCTGGTCCGGCCGCGCTGAGATGGTGACGCTCTATTCGGGCCTCGACCCCGCCGACAGCGGGCGGATCGTGGAGCAGCTGCGCGCGCAGGGTGTCCCGTACTCCGTGGATGCGGGCGGCGCGACGGTCCGTGTCGCCGCGGACCGCGTCGACGAAACGCGCGTCGCCTTCGCCGCGCAGGGGCTGCCGCAAGGCGGAAGCGTCGGCTTCGAGATCTTCCAGAACAGCCAGTTCACGGCCACCGATTTCGTGCAGCGGTTGAATTTCCAGCGCGGCCTCCAGGGCGAACTGGCACGCACGATCGAGTCGTTCCCCGCGGTCGAGCACGCGCGCGTCCACCTCGTGATGCCGGAGAAGTCGCTCTTTGCGAAGGACCAGCAACCGGCCACGGCCTCGGTCGTCGTCGCGCTGCGCCCGGGCCGCCGCCTCCAGCAGAACGAGGTTGCGGGCATCGCCCATCTCGTCTCCGGCGCCGTGCAGGGCCTGTCGAAGGACCACATCAGCATCCTCGACCAGAGCGGCGCGATGATCTTCGACGGCGGGTCGCAGAAGGAGGACGGGTTCGGCCTGACGGCCTCGCAGCTCGGCTTGCAGCAGCAATACGAACGGTCGCTGGTGGAGAGCGCGCAGGGGATGCTCGACCGCGCGCTCGGCCCCGCCAAGGCGACGGTCTCCGTCCGCGCCGCGATGAACTTCGACCGAGGCGAGGTGGAGAAGGAGACGTTCAGCACGCCCGAGAAGGGGGCGGCCCGCTCCAGCAGCACCGTGACCGAGACCTACACGACGGCTACGCCCGGTGACGGCACTGGCCAGATCCCGGGCGCCCTCGCGAACGTCCCGGGCGCGAACGGCAACCTGCCCGCCGCCCCGACACCTGCCATCGGCGCGAACGCCGGCACGAATTACCAGCGTCAGGAACAGACCTCCAACTTCGAGGTCGACCGGACGAAGACGAAGTCCGTCGTCGCGCCCGGCAAGGTCGAGCGCCTCACGGTCTCGCTCATCCTCGACGAGTCGGTGGCGCAGGAGCAGGTGGACGCCTTGAAGGCGAACGTCGCCGCGTCGGTCGGGCTGGACGAGAAGCGCGGCGACCAGATCGCCGTCTCGCGGGTGAAGTTCGACAGCAGTTCGATCGACGAAGCGCGCGCGGCGTTCAAGTCGGACGCCTCCCGGCAGCGCCTGCTCGGCTACGCGCGACTGCTGCTCCCGGTCGTGGTGTTGCTGCTCGGTTTCGTCTTCTTCCGCACGCTGATGAAGGCGGTCGGGCGTCAGAGCGCCGCGCGCGGGTTCAGCGCGTACGACGCCGGCTCGCCCATGCTCCCCGCCGGGGCCGGCGCCTCGCTGCAACTCGCGCAGGCCCAGGCGGCAATGCGTGCACTCCCATCGCCGGTGGACCCGGACATCCGCAAGAGCGACCTGCAGATCTCCGTCGAACGCCTAGCCGCGTCCAACCCGAACAGCGTGATCGAGGTCGTCCAGTCATGGCTGCGCGAGGAATAGGGCCGTCGGTCCGATGACCGTGGAGGGGCAGATGGTGACGGCGACCGCCGAGATCCGGAAGAACGCCTTTGGCGACGCAAGGGGCCGCCGCCGTGCCGCCGCGCTGCTCATCGCCCTCGGCCCGGAGACTGCCGCCCAGGTCATGCGCGGGCTGCCCGATGAGGACATCGGCCGGTTGACGTGGGAGATCGTCGGCATCGGCCAGTTGAACTCACAGGAGCGCGAAGACATCCTCGCCAACTTCTACGAGACGGCGATCGGCCGCGACTTCGTCTCCGTGGGCGGACTCGAATACGCGCAGGAGATGCTGACGCGCGCCATCGGCAAGGAGCGCGCGGACGAGATCACCTCGCGGCTGGGCAAGCACGCCGGCCCGCAGCCGTTCGCGTTCCTCCAGCAGGTCGACATCAAGGACCTCGTGAACTTCCTGCGTGGCGAGCACCCGCAGATGGTCGCGCTGATTATGGCCTATCTGCCGGTCGACAAGGCCGCGGAGGTGCTCCCCAACCTTCCCGACGACCTCCAGACAGAAGTCTCGGTCCGCATCGCAATGATGGAGCGCACCAGCCCGGACGTGATCGAGGAAGTCGAGGGTGTGATCCGCGCTCGGCTGGGCTCGGTCTTCTCCCCGCGCGCCGACATGAACTCGGCTGGGGGTGTGGACGCGGTGGTGGAGTTGCTGCGCAAGGTGGACCTGGCGACCGAGCGAGTGATCCTCGAAGGCCTCGAGCGCACCGACCCGGAGACGGCGAACGAGGTGCGCAAGCGGATGTTCATCTTCGAGAACATCACGCTCCTCGACAACCGCTCGATCCAGCGCGTGCTGCGCGAGATCGACTCGAAGGACCTGGGGCTGGCGCTGAAGGGTGCGACGTCCGAGGTGCGCGCGCGCGTTGTCTCCAACATGTCGGAACGCGCGGGCAAGATGCTCGAGGACGACATCGCCGCGCTCGGGCCCGTCCGGCTGGCCCAGGTCGAAGAGGCGCAGGGCCGCATCGTCGCCGTGATCCGGCGTCTGGAAGAGGCCGAAGAGATCTTCGTGATGCGCGGCGGAGAGGACGACATGCTTGTCTGAGGCCGCCTCCTTCAGTCGCACGCTGTTGCGCCGTCCGCGGCGCGCCTTCGAGGTTGTCCTGGGCGCTGACGGTCGCCTGCCGCCCGGCGACATGCTCACCGGCCTCGCGGGCGCCGATCGGAACCGGCTATCGCAGGCGGCGGACATCGTCGAGGAGGCGCGGCGCCACGCGGACGAAATCGTGCGCCATGCCGCCGTCGAGGCGGACGCGATCGAACGTCATGCGCGCGAGGCGGGATACCGTGACGGCTTCGCGTCTGGCGAGGTCGCGGCCCGCGCCGAGTTGGCACAGGCGATGGCGCTGGTGCAGCGCGCTGCGGCGGCCTCGAAGGCCACGCACGACGCCCTGCTTCGCTCGGCCGAGCGCGACACGGTCGAGCTCGTGATTGAGGCGGCGCGCCAGGTGATCGGGGCCGCGGTCGAACGCGACCCGGGACTCGCCCTGGCGACCGTGCGCCGTGCGCTCGACCGTGCCGGGGCGCTGAACGTGGTACGCGTCCGGCTGCATCCGGACGATGAGGCGCGAGTCCGGGTGGCGCTGGCGGAAGAGCACGGGCTGGGCGCGCCCTTCGCGATGCTTGCGGACGGCAGCGTGTCAGTTGGCGGCTGCATCATCGACACCGAGGCCGGACGGATCGACGCGCGGCTCGACGTCCAGCTCGACCAAATTGCACAGTCGCTCCGAAACGCCACACCGGCGGTGGCGGCATGAGTGCTGCATCGCTCCCTTCCCTCGACCTCGGACGCTACGCCCAGCTCATCCACGCCTCGACGCCGATGCGCGTGGAGGGCCAGGTCAGCGAGGTCACGGGGCTGCTGGCCGAAGTCGCCGGCATCCCCGGCCGGCTCGGCGAGATGTGTCTGATCGAGCGCGCCGGCGAGCCGGTCCAGGCCGAGATCGTGGGCTTCCGCGGTGGCCGGACGCTGGTCATGCCGCTCGGCGACTTGCACGGCGTGCAGGCGGGGACGCCCGTCGTGAGCGTGAACGGGCTGACCACCGTGCCGGTCGGAGAGGCTGTGCTCGGCCGCGTGCTCGATGGCCTCGGGCGACCGATCGACGGCCTCGGCCCGGTGCTCGCGACCGGGCGCGCAGCGCGCGCGGGCGGCAGTCCTCACGTCCTCTCGCGCCTGACGATCGACGCGCCGCTCGCAACGGGCGTGCGGGCGATCGACGGGCTGCTCACCTGCGGCCTCGGTCAGCGCATCGGCATCTTCGCGGGCTCCGGCGTCGGCAAGAGCACCGTGCTCGCGATGATCGCGCGTCACGCCTCGTCGGACGTGAACGTGATCGGCCTGATCGGCGAGCGCGGCCGCGAGGTCCGCGAGTTCATCGAGCGCGACCTGGGGCCCGAGGGCCTCGCGCGGTCGGTCGTGGTGGTCTCGACCTCCGACGAGCCCGCGCCGATGCGGTTGAACGCGGCCTGGGTGGCGACGACGGTGGCAGAGGCGTTCCGCGACAGCGGCATGCACGTCACGCTGCTGATGGACTCCGTAACACGGTTCGCGATGGCGGGGCGCGAGATCGGTCTCGCGCTCGGTGAGCCGCCGGCAATGAAGGGGTATACGCCGTCCGTGTTCGCGCAGATGGCGAGGCTGCTGGAGCGCGCGGGCACGGGCACGCAGGGGACCATCACCGCCTTCTACACCGTGCTGGTCGAGGGCGACGACCTCTCCGAGCCGGTGGCGGACACGGTGCGTGGCACGCTGGACGGGCACATCGTCCTCTCGCGCGCCCTCGCCGCCGAGAACCACTACCCCGCGATCGATGTACTGGCGAGTGTTTCCCGCGTGATGCCTGCCGTCGCGACGCCCGAGCATCGCCAGGAGGCCAGCCGGCTGCGCGAACTGCTCGCGCGCTACCAGCGGTCGCGTGACCTCGTGCAGATCGGCGCGTACCAGCGGGGCACGGACGCTGCTCTGGACGAGGCGCTGGACCGACTCCCGGCGATCGAGGCGTTCCTGCGCCAGGCGCCGGAGGAATCCGAAGCGCTGGCGGAGACGGTCGAGCGGCTGACCGCCGCCGTGTACCCGCCGGCAGCGGCCTGAGAGGAGCGGAGATGGCGCATCCGTTTCGGCTCCAACGCTTGCTCGATTACCGCCGCCGGCTGGAGGACGGCCAGGCACTCGCCCTCGCCGAGGCCACGGCGGAGGAGTGCCGCGTGCGAAACGCGATCGCGATGCTGGAACGTCAACGCGAGGAACAAACGGCTGCGCTGGGGACGCTGCTTGGTGGCGGAGTATTCGGCGCCGAGGAGTACAGCCGGCGGGCGGCGTTTCTCGACGCGGCCGCGCGCGCGCTTGAGGTGGAGGCCGAGGCGCTGAAGGCGGCGGCGGCACACGTCGTCGAAAGCCGCCAGGCACTCGTCGAGGCGCTGAAGGACCGGCGCGTCCTCGAGCGGCTACGCGACCGGCAGGCCGAGGCGGCCGGTGTCGAGGACGGGCGTCGTGAGGCCCGCGAGACCGACGACATGGTGACGGCGCGCCGCCAGCGCGCGCAGCGGACATAGGAGGCGAGGATGCTCTCGAACATCCTGGGGAGCGCGGCATTTGAGACTGCGCGCGCTGCGCTGACCGGACTGGCCCGGCGACAAGAGGCGATCGCCTCGAACCTCGCGAACGTCGACACCGTGGGCTATGCCCGCAAGTCCGTGGACTTCGAGGGCGCGCTGCGCACGCGGCTGGCGCCAGGCGGCGGCGACGGGACGTCGCTCGCGCGCACCGACGCGCGACATTTGGAGCGTCCGTCCGTGCCGGGCGGCGGCGCGGGGGCGTCCGGCCGGGACGTCGTCTCGTCTCGGAACGACGCGAACTCCGTCAGCGTGGACGAGGAGATGTCGCTGATGGCGGAGACGCAACTCCGCTACCAGGCGCTGGCACAGACGGTGGGCACGCGGATGAGCACGCTGCGTAGCGTGATCCGCGGCCAGTAAGGGGCGTCGGATGGGACTGATCAGCAGCCTGCGCGTCTCCGCTAGCGCCCTCATGGCGCAGCGGCTCCGCATGGATGTGGTCGCGAACAACGTGGCGAACATGAACTCGACGCGGGCCGCCGAAGGCTCGGACGGGCCGTACCGCCGCCAGTCGGTGGTGTTCCGCGAACAGCGCGGGGGCGGATCGTTCCGCGACCTGCTCGGGCGGGCCGCAGGTCTGAATGCCCCGTCCGGCGTCGAGGTCGCGTCGATCCACCTCGACACCACCGCGCCGCGGAAAGTGCATGACCCGACACACCCGGACGCTGACCCCGACGGCTACGTGTTGATGCCGAACATCGACGTCGTGACCGAGATGACCGACCTCGTGGGCGCGAACCGTGCCTACGAGGCGAGCGTGACGGTCTTGAACGCGACAAAGTCGCTGGCGCAGTCGGCGCTCCAGATCGGTCGGCGATAGGCGAGTAGGGAGGTCTTGCATGGCGATCGGCGGGATCGGCCCCAACCTGGGCACCCTCGGACTGGGTGGCGCGCATGCTGCCGGAGGGCCGGCGGTCGACAAGGGCACGGATGCGGGCAACGGGGCCGCAGGAGGGTTCGCGCAGATCCTCGCGGGCCTCAACGGAACCTCGTCCGTGGCGGACAGAGCGGTGACGCGGCTCGCGACCGGACAGGACAACGACCTGCACGACGTGATGCTCTCGGTCGAGAGTGAGGGTCTGGCCTTCGACCTGGCAGTACAAATCCGTAATCGTCTGGTCGACGCGTATTCAGAGATTTTCCGGATGCAGGTGTAGGCCCGCTGCGGTCACGCTGTCGGGACGGCGCCGCACGCAGATGCCGGCGGGCCGCAGCGAGGAGCGAGCACTGACCACAGCGATCGCCGCAGGCCTGATCGGCCTGCCCGTGCCCGCAGTGGAGGCGCCCCCTGGACTGACGGACGTACCCGCAAGCCGAGGGTTCGCCCGGGCACTGGACCAGGCCACAGCGCCACCACCGGAGGCATCACCCACCCAGGGATCACCCCCGCCGGACGAGGCAGTCGCAGCACCCGCGGGCAATGCCAGTCACGAGGCCGGGACGGCCGCCTCGGCATCACGGAGTCCGCTGTCCACTCAGGACGCGGACATCGAGGAAGAGACCCCGACATCGACGCCGGACCGCCCCGCGGGGGCAGTCGAGGGGGGGCCGGA
>SCTU01000054.1 GCA_004297315.1 Dehalococcoidia bacterium
CGGTCGCGGCCGGCCGAGTGCTCGATGACGTGCTGCCGGAGTCGTTGTTGCGCGTTCTCGTCGGGCTGTCGTTCCTCGGCTTCGCGTGGTGGAGCATCAGGGGCGACTCGTTGGACGAGGACGACCAGCGGGTGCGCTTCGGCTGGGCGGGCGCCTTCGGCATCGTGACGTTCTCGTTCTTCCTCTCCGAACTGGGCGACAAGACTCAGCTCGCCACGGTCTCCCTCGCGAGCCGCGAGGCCTCGTTCACGGGGGTGTGGATGGGTTCGACACTCGGGATGGTGGCGGCCGACGCGATCGCGGTGGCGATCGGACTCGTGGCGGGGAAGCGCCTGCCTCAACGGACGGTCGGGATCGGCGCCGCGGTGCTGTTCGCGATCTTCGGCCTGCTCACGATCGGGAGCGCGTTCGTCTAGCTCTCGCGACGTTTCGAGGCGAGCGCCATCAACGCGCGCACGTCCGGGGCCTGGTCCAGCGTCCACGCGGCGTGGAGCAGCGCCTCCGCGTCTGTCTCGCCGAGTACGGGCGTGGCCAGCGCGCCGTACTTCTCCTCAAGGTGTGCGTCCGGCATCGGGTTCTCGGGCGAGCCGGTCGCGTGCTCGACGTGCGTACTGAGCGCGCGTCCGTCCGCGAGGCGGATCGTGACGTGGACCTCGTCCTCGCCCAGCCTCGCGTCCGGCGTCGCGCGCACCAGCGCGCGCAGGGCCGCGATCTGCGGGTCGCGCGCACGGGCGTCGCTGAACTGAGCCTCGTGGCCCGCGCCGTCGACGAGCGCCGCCGCGGCGCAGTGCTGGTGGGAGAACTTGGCGGACAGGCCCGTCTCCGGCTGTGGGCGGTCCATGAGTTCGAGGACGAGCGGGTGGACGCGCGCGTCGATCCCGCGGACCTTGCCAGCGACGATCGCGTGCGCGTTGCGCAGCGCGATTACCGCATCCTGGAGCGGATGCGAGACGACGCCGTTCGCGTAGGGCTTCAACCCGTTGTTCTGCACCTCCCAGCGCGCGCCGGGCGTCAGGCCGTCGAGGGCCTCGATCGGCGCGGCGTCGTGGCCGCCCGGTGAGAGCACCGCCCAGAATCCGCGACGGCCTTCAAGGATCGTCGTTGGGCCGGAGAACCCGGCCGCCGCCAGCGAGGCCGCGCGCAGCCCGCTCATCGCGGCGTGGCCGGCGTGCAGCGCCTTGCCGTTGGTGCCGAATGCCTCACGCACGCCGGGGGCGTTCGTCCCCGCAAGTCCGAGTGCCTGCGCCGTTTGGGCTTGATCGAGGCCGAGCACGCGGGCCGCGCCCGCTGCGGCGCCGAAGCCACCGACTGTCCCCGTGATGTGCCACCCGGCGTCGTAGTGCCACGGGTGGACAGAGAGCGCGACGCGGCAGGCCACCTCGCAGCCAACGGCGAAGGCGGCCAGCGTCTCCGCGCCTGAGGTGCCGTTGCGTTCCGCCGCGGCGAGGACAGCGGGCCAGGTCGGGGCGCTGGGGTGCAGCACCGTGGGGAAGTGGGTGTCGTCGTAGTCCTGCAGGTGCGCGACATAGCCGTTCACCAGTGCGGCGTGCCCTTCGCGCGCGCTCCCGCGGCCGATGACGCTGGCGGCGCCCTCGCTGCGTCCCCAGGCATCGAGTGCGTCGACTGATGAGTCGCCCGATGAGGAGAGCGCGACCGCGAGGATGTTGATCAGCGTGCGTTTCGCCTCGTGCAGGACGTGCGGCGGAATCGCCGTCGTGGGCGTGCGGACGATGAAGTCGGCCAAACGCGCGGTCGGTCCCATGCTGGCTCCATTTCAAACGTCATAGCCGTGCCATCATTCGTCATGGCGGAGCCTAGCGCACCGGGCCGTGCGTATACTCGCGCCGATCGAGCGTCGATCGGAGGCCCACATGCCGGAGCCATACGCGCCCGCAGCGGCGAAGGGCTATGAGACGGTCGAGGTCGAGCGCGAAGGCCGCGTCGGCATCGTGCGGTGGAACCGGCCGGACCGGCTGAACGCCATGAATGCGACGCTCTACGCCGAGTGGATCGAGGCGTACGACGCCTTCAACGCCGACCCCGGCATCGGCGCCGTGGTCACGACCGGAAACGGCCGTGCCTACAGTTCTGGCGCAGATATCGGTGGGTTTGAGCGGTCGTTCACGGGCGCGGCGCCGCCTCCGGAGAAGAAGGCGCCGCACGCGCCATTCGCGCCGTGGTACATGGCGGACGGGAAGCCCACGGTCGCCGCGGTGAACGGCCTCGCGATCGGGATCGGGTTCACCTCGATCCTCTGGTCCGACGTCATCCTGGCGTCGACGGAGGGGGCATTCTCGGCGCGCTTCGCGGCGATCGGGCTGACGCCCGAACTCAGCTCGTCCTGGATGCTGCCGAAACTGGTCGGCGTGCAGCGCGCGAAGGAGATGATGCTGACCGGCCGGATCTGGACCGCGGAGCAGGCGCGGGACCTCGGCCTCGTGCGTGAGGTGGTGGCGCCGGAAGACCTGATGCCGAGGGCGATCGCACTCGCGGCAGAGATCGCGAGCAACCCCACCTCCACGCTGCGCGCGATCAAGCGCATGCTGATGGAGGACCTGCTCGCGTCCGACCTCACGACGATCGAGCGCCGCTCGGCCGCGAACTTCGCTGCGGCACGCGGCACCGCAGAGCATCGCGAGGCGCTATACGCCCTGCGCGAGCGGCGCTCGCCTCGCTATCACGACGAGGAGTACATGGCCGACCTCGCCGCGCGGGTCGAGCGAGGCGAGGCCAGGTAGCCTCGGAGCGTCCGGGAGTAGGGCGGCCTCAGACGGTCGCGAAGGTCTTCGCCGCGGCCTCGAGCTGCTCCTGATCGCCGCGGTTGAAGAGCGTGCGCTTGCCGGAGACGCAGTGGGCGCGACCGGCTTCGGTCAGCGTGTACGTCCCGTCGGCGTGCTTGAGGATGGCCTTCTCCTCGAGCTTCTTCAGGGCATGGGCAACCGCCTGTGGGTCGACGCCCGCGGCCATGGGCGCGAACAGCGGCACCGTCGCAGCCAGGCCCTCGAACATCGCGGCGAGGCGGGCGGTGTCGTCTGTGAACGTCGCCTCGTCGACGCTCGCGAGCATCCCCGCGAGAACCTCGTCCAACGAGAACTTCATCGATGGTTTGCTGGGTTGAGCGGAAGTCATGGCCGCTCCTTTCCGCATCGCGCCCGCTGGCGCACGCTTGGATCGGCCGGGTCAGAGTCCCCGTTGGTGGTGGGGATCTCAAGGATAGCGCAGAACGAGTCGCGCCATGAGGAAAGCGAACGGCGAACCGCCGCGCGCCTGGTTGCACGCGCCGTCGGCGGCTTCTTTGACCGCCGTCGCCAGGGCCGCGGGATGCCTCGGGCTAGCGCGCCGTCTTTGAGGCCGGCGCGGCGTTCGGCCGAGCGCCACCCTTGGGCGGCTTCTGGCTCGGCTTCTTCTTGTTCTTGTCCTTCGGACTCTTGTCACCCATCGCAGTTCCTCCGGATCGTGCAGGCTACAACGTACACCCGCGCGGGGCGGGCACGGGAGGCCCCGCGCTGCTGCGGTAGCTTGGTGAGCCGCAGCCCCTCTTACCTCTGGTAAGGTGTCGCGACCACAGCCCTGGATTCAGAAGGAAGGTTCGCTCATGCCACGACATCTCGGACGGCTTCTCGCCGTCGCCCTCTTCGCCGCTGCTATCCCCATGGCCGCTCTCGATAACGCCTCGGCGCAGACGCCGGCGGCCTGCCCGACAGGCGTCACCCTGGCGGTCGCGCCGCCGACCGCCGCCGCTCCGACGACCGTGACGGTGGCGGTGACCCCCGCGCAGAACATCAAACCGGCCTCGGCGGCCGACGCGACGTCGTTCCACCTGCACTACTTCATCGACACGCCGGCCGCCGCCGCCGGCACCGTGATCCCGACGGGCGACCCCAAGATCGTCCACGGCACGACGACGCAGGACCTCGGCGCTCTCGCTGCCGGTTCGCACACCGTCGTCGCCGTCCTCGGGCAACTGAACCACACGGCGTGCGACGCGCGCGCCACGGTGACGTTCA
>SCTU01000055.1 GCA_004297315.1 Dehalococcoidia bacterium
GCGGAGCCGACGGCGGGACAACTCGCCGCGCTGCGCCTCGTCTAGGAGGCGAGCAGCCGGCGCTAGACCATCGTCCGGCGGCGCTGCACCTCCACGGCAGCAAGCACCGCCGCGGCGGCAAGCCGCGCGTCGGCGAACGCACCTGGGAACCGGCCAAGCGTGATGCCTGCGGTCCGTGCACGGCCCGGGTCGAGGTTGGCCGGGATCTCACCGATCTCCGCGACCGCCCGCCTGAGCCGCTCCAACGCTTCATTGCCCACCGGCTGGCCGTTGCGGTCGTTCCGGTTGAACGCCCGCAGTACCTCCGAGGCTGTGATCGCGGGAAGCAGACCGGCGAGCGTGTCCGTGGCCAGCCTGGCGACGCGGCGGAAGTGCGCGAGGTAGGCGACCTGGTACGCCGCGCGCCACTCGATGGCCTGGTCGTTCGCCTCATCCCAGCCACCCGGGTCGGCGAAATACCGCAGCGGCGTGAGCCGTTCGATCAGCGAGCGTCGCTGGTCCGCCAGCGCGATGGTGTCACCTTCGGGCCAGACTTCGGCCTCCTCGAGGAATGCGACCAGGTCCAGCGCCTCGCGTTCGCCGGCCTCGGCCATCCGCTCGGCGAGCACGGCGCGGGCGAAGTGTTCAGGCGAACGCCAGGCCACTCGCAGCCAGCGGTCGAAGCCGTCGCGCCCCTCCTCGCCAAGCGGCGCGAAGGCCCCTCCGCGCCGGCGCGCGAAGGTCGCCAGCGTCTCGCGCGCCTGCGGGCTGGGAGGACAGGGCGGGTGGGGCGGACAGAAGGCCTGGAAGCCCGCCACCACGAAGTCCGCGGGCAGCGCACCAGGCTCGCGGTGGTAGGGGGAACGCAGCCACGCGCGTGACGCCAGTGAGGCGATCCGGTCGTCTTTGACGATGTCCGAACCCTCGATGGGGATGAGCCAGCCGGGGAGGCCGGCCGGGGCGGGCTCGGGGCAGACTACGAGGCGCACGTCCGCCTGGCGGACGTCAGGCGCCACCGTGAGCGACCGGTCCCACACGGGCACCGTCACGACTTCCACGGCGAAGGCCGTGCCAAACGGGTCGACGTAGAAGCGGCGCTCCGGAGGGGCGTCCACGCGCTCCATGTGCCGGCTACCAGATTCCGGCGTGGTCAACGAAGAGGGCGGAACGGTCGAGGATGCCCCGCCACCCGCCGGCCTGGTTGAGCGAGGTTGACACGCGAGGTGTGGCCCAGAGCGGGGCCGGCGCCTCGAGCCGCGTGTCCGCACCGTCCGTTTCCCCGCGGGCAAGGGCGTAGTCACGCGCGTCCCGCACGAGTGAGGCGAGCGAGCCGCAGCCCTGGCGGGAGTCGTCGGCTGCTCCCGCAGCGGCGATCAGCGGGCCGGTGAATCCCCAGTGCTGGGCGAGGGCGCGGCCGAGTTCAGCGTCTGTGTAGCCCAGCGCACGCCGCTGGGCGTCGGCCAGCGGGATGCCTTCGCCGCGCGCGACCTCAATCGCCTGCGAGAACGCCTCGGGCCGGTGTTCCGCGAGCGCGAGGCGGCCAATGCCGTGCAGGGCGCCCCCTGCGAAGGCTGTATCAGTGTGTGTGCCCTCCGCCCTGGCAAGCACCTCCGTCAGGAGCCCCACGAGCACGGAGAACCGCCAGACCGCGCGCCGGTCCAGGACGTCGGATTGTGGGACCGGCAGCGCTTCGCCGAGGCAGCAAACGAGGGCGGTCGAACGCACCGCGCGGAAGCCGAGGAAGACGACCGCGTCCCGCACGGTCGAGACGCGGCGGGGGAATCCGAAGAAGGGGGAATTCGCCAGGCGCAACACCTGCGCGGTGAGCGAGGTGTCAGACGCAATCGCCTGACTCAGCTCGTGCGCGGAAAACCGCTCGAGCTCGCCCACCTCGAGCAGCCGCTGGGCGACCGGAGGCAACCGACGACGCGCCGCCATCTCGCCCGAGACGGCTAGGAGGTCGGACGGCTGGGGTTCCGCGACCATCAGGTGATATTGCCCTTCCAATAATGGGCGAAGGGCCGGGCGGAGGCGGACCGCCCGACCCCTATGCCCGCGCCTTCGTTATGTCGAAGGACGGACGGCTTCGCCCATGGAGGGGACGGGCGAACTGACTAGAGGTCCCAGATCACTTCCGCGAAGGCGGGGACGGCCGTGGCCAGGAAAGCGGCGGCGGCGATGACGCTGGCGGCTGAGGTGATGATGACGCGGCGCATGGTGTGTCTCCCCTGCAATCGCGGCTGAGGCCGCGTTACGTCTGCTTGCAGGGCGAACCTAGTCGTCACCTTCTTACCAGGCTCTCACCAGATTGTGACGGATAGCACAGATGGGGCTCTTCACTTCACCGGCCCCCGGCTCCGTAGGTTTGGCGGGGCGTCTGGATCGTCCAGGGCCTCTCCAGACAGCACACGGTCGTAGAGGGCACGAAGTCGGGGGGATGGCCGCGTCCCCAAATCCGCGCGGAGCGCGTCAGAGAGCCTGCGATAGGCCCGTGCCGCCTGATCCAGATCCTGGCGTCTGGCGTGTGCCTCCATCAGGCGGAAGGTCGCGTCCTCATTCAGGGGATCGACGTCAATCACGGATTGCGCCATCCGCACGGCCTCGGCCGCGTCGCCCCGCTTCAACGCGGCCTGCGCCAGGGCGACCATGCTCGTGAGGTACATGTCCTTGTACCGCTCGCGGGCCTCCTCAACCCATTCCGAGCCCAGCCCGGCCCCGAACGGGCCGCGATAGAGCCCGACCGCCCGCGCGAGGCCTTCCAGCCACTCCTCGCTCCACGGCTCGGAGCGTTCGGCCGCCCTCGCGACCTCCTCGAACTCAGCGGCGTCGTACCAGACGTCGAAGTCCGGGTTGACCTGGTACCCGCCGGCGGACTGCACCACCACCTGCGGGTGGACTGCGCGGCGCAGACGGTAGAGCGTGGTGTGGAACGTGCTGTTCAGCTGCTGCGGCGTGATGTCGGGCCACAGTCCGACGGCGATCTCCTCTTTCCGTAACGGGCGGCGGTTCTGGAGCAGGAAGAACAGCAACTCCTTCGCGCGCTCGCTCCGCCACTCGAGGTCCGGGATCGCGCGGCCGTCCACCATCACCCGCGGTGTGCCGAACGCCTCCGCCCGAATCCGCAGCGCCCCGGAGGAGACGGCCACTTCCTCCAGGTCGGGGCGGCGCAACCGCTCCGCCATGCGGCGGTAGTAGTCGCCGGCGACGCGGCGCGCGGCCGCATGCTCGACCACATCCGCGATCTGTCGCGCCTCCGCGATCAGGAACTGGTCGTACCCCAGTTCCTCGGTGATCTCTTGGACCCGCTCCAGGTGCTCGGCGACCTGCGCGCGACGACGCCCGTGGTAGCACGCCGCGCCGAGCAGGAGGCGGCCCGCGGCCTGCTCCCGGCGGGCACCCGATTCGTCCGCGGCGGCAACCCCTGCCTCCAGCATCACGATTGCTTCCTGCGCCTCGCCCTGGGCAAGGAGTGTCGCGCCGATGCCGATCCGGAAGCGCGCCTGATAGAGCAGCGCCCCGGACTGCTCCGCCGAACGCAATCCGTGGTCGAGGAGCGTGCGCGCCCGGGCCAACTCGCCCCGCTCGCGGTAGCACATAGCCAGCCCGTAGGTCGCGCCGAGGATGAGCGGCGTGTCGTCCACCTCCTGCGCCTCGTGGATCGCGATGGTGTACAGGGTCGTCGCCGCCTCGAGCCGGCCGAGGTCGCGTTCGACGGTTGCCAGGCCTTCGCGACCATACGAGGCATACCGCTGCTGGCCGATCTGCGCAGCGCGCTCCAGCACGGAGGAATAGGTATCGCGCGCGGTCTCAAGTTCGCCCAGCATGTGCTGGACGTTCCCCATGTTGTTCATGGTCGCCACCTGCGCCTGTGGTTCGGCGAGCAGACGCCAGCGTCGCTGGGCGGCCGTGTACTCGGACATCGCCTCCGCCAGCCGGCCGATCTCGTAGAGCGCGCTGCCCAGCCCGTTGTGCGCCTCGGCCGCACGGTGGTGGTCACCCAGCCGGTCGAAGGCAACGGCCGCCTCGGAGAACCGCTGCTGCGCGCCCTCCAACTGTCCGCTCCGCCCGAGCGCCGTCCCCTCCTCCAGGTCGATCTCCGCGTACAGCGGGTGGCCGTCGTCCAGGTGCTCGCGCGCGAGGATGCGCGCACGGCGACAGGCGGCGATGGCGTCGGCCAGGCGTCCCATGCCGCGATGGGCGATGCCGCGGTAGAGCTGCACACGCACCTTCTGCTCCGGGTCGAGCGGTTGGCGCTCCACTTCGTCCAGGCGGGCGAGGCACTCCTGGCTGCGCGAGAACTTCGCTGCGAGGCGGGCGCGCGTAATCGCGAGGTCGGCCTCGCGGTCGAGGATTTCGCGCGGCAGACGGTCGATCCATCCGGCCAGTGTCCCCCACTCGCCGCGCTGGTAAAGCGCCTCGCGCTGGTCGTCGAGCTCGCGCACGACCTCGGACCAGTCGCGCGCGTCGAGCGAGAGCTCCATTGCCTCGAAGACCATTCCCCGACGGTGAGCCAGCGCGGCCGCCTGCCGGCGCAGGTCCAGCAGCCGCGCGGGCTGCTCGCGCTCCAGTTTTCCGATCAAGTGCTCGCGCAACAGCGCGTGCATGCGGAACCACTCCGCGGTGTCGCCGTAGCCGAGGCGCATCAGGAAGTGGTTCGTGCGCTCCAAGTCGCGCAGCGTGGCCCCTGCCTGCGGGTCACC
>SCTU01000056.1 GCA_004297315.1 Dehalococcoidia bacterium
GCTACGTCAGCGTCCACCACGGTTCCGGTGACCCATCGCGCTCCCCGCGCCCGACCCACCACGACACCACGGCGGCGAGCAGCATGACCGCCGCCCCCGCGATAAACACCTCGCGGAACGTTGTGACTTGGGCCTCCTGCACCAGCCGGTCGAAGTCGGGCGAGCCGAACTCCGCCTGTGACGCGCGCGCGTAGAACCGCCCCAGCCCCGTCGACGTCAACACGGCGGTCCCGATGAGCATTCCCGTCACACGCGAGAGCGTCAGCCAGGCGCTCGCCGTCGCGCGCGCGTCCTCGGGGACGTGCTGCAGCACGGCAGCGCCGAGGGGGGCGATCACGAGGCCGAAGCCAAGCCCGCCGATGACCTGCGGGATGCTTCGCAGCCACTCGGAGAGCGTTGCGTCCCATGCCTGGAGGCCGGCGAAGCCGGCCGCGGCAAGCAGCATGCCGAGGCCCGCGGTCAGACGCAGCCCGAGGCGCGAGCCGAGCCAGCCGCCAGCGATCGCGCCCAGTGGCACCGCCGCCGTGAGCCGCATCAGCGTCACGCCACCGTCGAGGGGTGACTCAACGAGCACGAGGTTCACGAACAGCGGCACACCGATCAGCGCGACGATCAGCCCGCCGCCGACGAGCATGCTCGCGAGGTTGGCCGCGGCCACCTCGCGCACGGCAAACATCCGCGGCCGCACCATCGGCTCCGAAGTGCGCCGCTCGTGTCTCCAGAACGCAAGTGCGAACGCGGCCGCGACCGCGAGCAGGCCGAAAGTGACCAGCGTGGGCCGAGGCGCGTTCGGGTCGTCGACCAACGCGACCGTGAGCACCGCGAGCGCGACCCCCATCAGCGCCGCGCCGGCCCAGTCGATGCGCGCGCGCCGCCGCTCGTCTCCTGCCAGCCGCCAGATCGCGTAGCCAATCGGCGCGGCCATCGGCAGGTTGACCCAGAAGACCCAGCGCCAACCCGCCAGTTCGGTGATTACGCCACCCCACAGCGGCCCGAGCAACGCCCCGCCCTCCGAGGCGGCGGCGATCGCGCCAAGGCCAATCAGCCGCCTGCCCGCAGGCACCTCGGACGCCACGATCGCCATCGCCACCGGGACGACGCCGCCGCCGCCGACGGCCTGCAGGCTGCGCGCGAGGACGAGCCAGGTGTACCCGGGAGAGACGGCGACGAGGGCGCTCCCCAGCATGAAGCAGCCGATGCAAGCCGCGAACACGCGCGCGTGTCCGTAGACGTCGGCGATGCGCCCGACGATCGGCAGCGCGACGAGGTAGCCGAGGAGATAACCGTTGACGATCCACGAGGAGCGGTAGAAATCGTCCACCGTGAGGCCGATGTCGCTGATGATCGCTGGCAGCAACGTCACAATCGAGGTCTGGTCGTCGGCCGCCACGAACACGCCGAGCGCGACCCAGGCGATCAACGCCCGCCCGCGCCGGTCGGAGGCGATGGGGGTGCTGCTCACGGCCGCCACGGACAGGCCGCCACTACTGCGTGATCGGAGTACTGCGACCAGAGGGCGCGCTCACTGTGGCGCCTCAATCTGGATCGGCTCGTCGAATTTCGAAAGCGTGAGGCGGCGGAGCAGGTCGGCGGGCTCCCCCTCGCTGACGGCACCCTCAATTTCGACGCGGACGAGCACGGGGTCGTCCACGCCGACCCAGGCGCGCGCCTTCAACTTGCGGCCGGCGACAGGGTTCGAGGTGAACAGCGTCATGCTGCCGGAGTCGACGAAGGCCTCGACCCGGTGGGTCTCGCGGCCCTCGAGTTTCTCGGTACCCGTGACGCGCGGCTCCGTGGCGGCACGCATCAGGGCCGTGACGCCAATCGCGGGGTCGAAGAAGGCGGAGACCGAGATCTGCTCTTCCTCCCAGCGGCCGGTGAGTGGGTTCGAGATGTAGGAGTGCCCCGGGATCGCCACGATCCCCACGGCGATGTTCAGCGGGCCGGACTTCGCCTTCGCGTCCAGGCGCAGGCGGTCGGGGGGCACGACGTCGCCCGTCGCGCTGACCATCTGCAGGTTGCGCACGATCTGCGTCGTCCCCTTCTCATGATCGAGGGCGAAGTGGAACGACTTCACGCGGTCCATGCGCTCGGCACCACGCCGCAGCACGTCGGCGCCATCCGCCTTCGGCGTGCCACCTCCGCCGCGACAGGACGAGGCAAACGCGCCAGTGAGGAGGATCAAGAGCAGTGGGAGCGCGAGACGACCGCGCACTAACGGACCTCGACGGCGGCGGGGCCGGCCTCGATCTGCCCGATGCGCCAGCAGCCGCCGGTCTCCGCCTCGATCGTCGCGCGCAGCCGCTCGGCGTCCGCCTCCGCGACGGCGATGAGCAGCGGGCCGGAGGTCTGCGGGTCGAAGAGGAGCGTCGCCAGCGACTCGTCGATACCCGCGGGCAGGCGGACGCGGTCGCCGAGTTGCGCGCGGTTCCGGCCGCCGCCGCCGGTGGAGACCCCCTCCGCCGCGAATCGCTGCGCGTCCGGCAGCTGCGGGACGGCGGCCGCCTCGATCACGAAGCGGACACCGGAGCGGTCGGCCATTTCGCGTGCGTGCCCGAGCAGCGAGTAGCCCGTGATGTCGGTCATCGCGTGCGCGCCGTGCGCGACGGCAGCGCGCGAGGCGGCGCGGTTGAGCATCAGCATCGATTCGACGGCGGCGCGATAGCCCGTCTCGTGGCCCTCGCGCTGCTCCTTGGCGGCGGTCATCAGCAGCCCGGTCCCGATCCGCTTCGTGAGCAGCAGCACGTCGCCCGGCTGCGCCCCGGACTTCTGCATAATCCGCGCGGGGTCGATGATGCCGGTCACGGAGAGGCCGTACTTCGGCTCCGGGTCGAAGATCGTGTGGCCGCCAGCGATCACGCCGCCCGCTTCCGCCACCTTCGCCGCCCCGCCGCGGAAGATCTCGGTGAGCAGCGCGACGTCGAGGTCTTCGGGCCAGGCCGAGATGTTCAGCGCGAGTTTGACCTCGCCGCCCATCGCGTAGACGTCAGACATCGCGTTGGCCGCCGCGATCGCACCGTAGGTGTAGGGGTCGTCGACGACCGGCGGGAAGAAGTCGAGCGTCTGGACGATCGCGACGCCCGGCGCCACTTCGTAGACGGCCGCGTCGTCCGCGCCGTCGAGGCCGACGAGCAGTTCGGGGTGCGCCCCGGCATGGAACCCGGGCACGTCCGCGAGTACCCCGGCCAGCGTCCCCAGTCCCATCTTCGCCGCGCATCCGGCACACGACGCCAATCCGGTCAACCGGAACGCCTCAACGGTCATCGGAGGCCCCCTTCGCGCGCCCCCAGCGTATTCCGGCGGGGCGAGCGACGCGAGACGCCGCGCTGGAGGTACCGCGAGGCGCATGCCCGGGAATTTCCGGTGTCCAACCGGGTCAATCGTGCGGCGAACCAGTCAGCACGCCCTGCAATCCGGTGAAGGGAGGGCCCACAGTCGGTCCGTCGCTGCCAAACGTCATCCGTCGCAATTCAGTGCCGTGTTCGAACCCCCGGACTTTGAGCACGGAGATCGCGTGCTCCAGACGATTGTCAACCTCGACGTACCGCAGCAGGATCACGTTGTCCACGATCGACGAGACGGCGGCGCCGGTTAGCTGAGTGTTGCCAAAGAGCCGCGGGGTCTCCGCGGTGATGATGGCGGTGATGCCCTCTTCACGCAGGTGAGTAGCGAGGGCATAGATCAACTCGCGGTATCGCCCGCCGATCTCCAGGCCGAGCGCGAGCGAAGTTGAACTGTCGAAGACGACGCGGCGGGCGCGGGTGCTCCGGATCGCTCCGATCGCCTCAGCCACAAACTGGTCGGCGTTGAGTTCGACGGGCGAGGTGTACTGCAACCGCAGGAGTCCCCGCGCCTCGAAATCCGCGAGATCCCAGCCGAACCCAAGTGTCACCCCTCGGAGTTGTACCGGCCGCTCCTCCAGTCCGAAATGCAATCCCGGTTCGCCCCGCCGCGCCCCCTCCACGAGGAACTTCATCGCGAGCGACGACTTCCCGCTGCCCGTCCCGCCTTCCAGCAGCGTGGTGCTCCCGCTCGGGAGTCCCCCGCGGAGCAACTCATCCAGCCCGGTGAGCCCGGTGGGCACCTTGGCCGGCGTCCACACCTCCGAGGACTGGCCCCGAACTCCGCGCAGCCGCGGGTAGAAGGTCAGGCCCGAGTCGCTGATCTCGAAGAAGTGACGGCCGGGGATGTACTCAACACCTCGGAGTTTCTCAATCTCCAGCGCCCTCAGCCTGGTCAACCCGTAGGGCTGGTTCCATACCTGGATGATCCCGTCCGCGATCGCGAACTCTGGCAGGCCGGCGCGTTCGCGCTCGGTGTACTCGCCCAGAAGCAGCGTGGTGGCGCCCCATGCGGCGAGGAGCACCGAGATCTCGTAGGCAACCCTGCGGCTTCCCGCGGGGCCGGATTCGATCACGTCATGGATCGCCTTGAAGCTGTCGATCACGACGAAATCCGGCTGTACCGACTCAAGCCGCGCCTCGATCGCCGCGACCGCTCCCATGCCGCCCTCGCTCATCAGGACCGTGCCGAGATCGACGAATGAGACGGAGCGTCCGACGAGATCCTCATCGAAAAAGCCGAACAGGCGCATGTAACGGATGATCTTGAGTGAGGGTTCGGACAGGGTCGTGAAGTAGATGCAGCGCTTCCCGGCGCGGGCCTGCTGGAACAGCATCTGCATCGCCAGGATGGTCTTGCCGGTGCCGGGGTCGCCGGCGAGGACCGTGGTGGAATGCTCGGGTACGCCGCCACCCATCACGATGTCGAGTTCGTGTACGCCGGTTGAGACCCGGGTCAGGTCTGCGGGGGGTTCGATTCGATCCATGACGCGATCTCCTTCAGATCCACGCCGCCGCCGGCGCCGAAGCCAAGCCTTTCCAGGTGGTGCACGAGCACCTGTCCGGAGGCCTCGATGAGTACCGGCCAGAGGGCCGCGAGTACGGCTCCGGTGTGGTCGGCTGACACTCGTGCCCGTCCCAGCACGTCGTCCGGGTCAAGGCCCGCTTCCTTGCAGGCGCGCCGCAACAAGGCCGAGGTCGCCCGCGCGCCGAGCACGTCCTCGAGGCTCGCGCGGAGCACCGAGATCGGGTCGGGCTCAGCGTCACTGATTGAAGCGCGCCAGGCCGCGATCAGCGCGGCACGCGTCGGGACGTCGAACCGCGCGAAGAGCCGCGCGACATGACCCTTCACGCCGTTCTCGCTGATACCCAGACGTTCGGCGATCTGCCGGTTGGAGTACCCCTCGGCGATCAGAGCGAGCACGGCGGCCTGCCGCGTCGTGAGTGGTGCGTCCTGCTGCTGATGGCGACGGTCAGGCATCTTGGCCGCTTCGTGCTGTACCCGATGGGGTACTACTCCTCGGCCCACTGGTGGCGCGAAGGGTACCACGCTAGCCTCAGCCAGGCGGGGAACGAGGTGCGAGATGGAGTCACGGCAGTCCAGCCATCGACCCGAGATCAACTGCGACCTGATTTTGGGGGCAGAGACGTTGACGGATCCCCTCACGACGATCCTGGGATATGCCCAGTTGCTCCTCAAGTCTGACCACTTACGGCAAGAAGAGCGGCTCCAGATCCTGATCATTGAGCGGGAAGCCCGATCGTTGGCGACGAAGCTGGACGCTCTCGTCTCGACCCTGTCGGAACACCCGGCTGGGGAAGCCACCAGCAATGGGAACGGCGCACGGCCCGTAACGGGCGCGAGCGCCCCGAGACCGCCGACGCGCATCGGTCCAGGCCGCATCGACCACTAGCGAGCCCTCATCCCGTGCGCCCGCCGGGTGGTGGGTCAGTTCGGCCTCCTCACGTACGATCCGCGGATGCCTCCTCGGTCCGCTCACACTCCGCCTCGATGGTCGCCGAGCGAGATCATCGCGATCCTCGACAGGGCGTACGGGCGAGCGCCTCAGCAGGCCTCCGCCGACCCACTCTTCGAGCTAGTGCTGACGCTGCTCTCGCAGCACACCTCCGACCATAACTCCGGCGAGGCGATGCACCGCCTCGTCGAGCGGTTCCCTACCTGGGACGCCGTCCTCGCGGCTCCGGTGGAGGCGATCGAGGACGCGATCCGGCCGGGCGGCCTCGCACCCACGAAGTCGAAGCGGTTGCTGGCGCTGCTGGCCGAGGTCCACGAGCGGCGGCCGGACTGGGACCTCGACTTCCTCGCCGACCTCCCGCTGGAAGAGGCGAAAGCGTGGCTGACGAGCATCCACGGGGTCGGGCCGAAGACCGCGGCGTGCGTGCTGCTGTTCGCCCTTGGCCGGCCGGCGCTCCCGGTGGACACGCATGTCGAACGCGTCGCGAAGCGCCTCGGGATGGTGCCGGCGAAGATGCCGGCCGCGGCCGCGCACGACGTACTGGAGGCGATGCTGAAGCCGTCGCAGGTCTACGCGTTCCACGTGGACCTGATCCAGCACGGGAGGCGCACCTGCCACGCGCGCGGGCCGAAGTGCGAGGCATGCCCGCTGCTCGAACGCTGTCCGCGCGTCGGCCTCGGCTAGTCGAGGACGATCTGCATCTGCACCAGCGAGAGCCAGCGGTCGAACTTCCGGCCGGTCTCGCGTTCCTCGCCCAACACCTCGAAGCCGAGCGAGCGGTGGAGCGCGATGCTGCCGACGTTGCTCGCCTCGATCCGCGCGACCACGGCGTGCATCCCCGCCCGCCGTGCCTCGTCGAGCAGCGCGGCGAGCAGCAGACGTCCGACGCCCGCGCGCTGGATGTCCGGCCGCACGTACACGGTGTCCTCGCGCGTGAACCGGTAGCCGAGGCGCACGCGGTAGAGCGAGAGATACCCGAAGCCGACGACCTCCCCGCCCGCCTCGGCGGCCAGGATCACCTCGCCGGGGTGGGTGTGGGATCGGAACCAGTCGAGGCGCGCCTCGGCCGTCCACGGCTCGGTGTCCCAGGTGGCGACGCCTTCGAGGATCTCGCGGTTGTAGATCGCGTTGATTGCCGGAAGGTCGGCCTCGGTGGCGGGGCGGACTATAACCTCAGGAGGCATGGCCGGAGTGTCGCACTGGCGGTGAGGCCCGTATACTCGCGCCTTCACGAGACCCGTGCCTCGAAGGAGGATGGGGAGATGACGACCACGCGCGCCCATCGCCACGCCGCTGACCTGCGTGTGCGCCGCGCGCGTACCGGCTTCCGGCGCCTCGGCTAGACCGCGCGCCGCGCCCACCCGTCCTCAGTCCCTCGGAGTCTCACCATGCCTCACCCCACCCCGGAACCGTCCGGCCTCGAATGGATCGAAGGCGGACACGTCACAACCCCGGCGGGGTTCGTCGCCGGCGGCACGTATGCCGGCATCAAGACCTACGGCGACGACCCGCGCCTGGACGTCGGGATCCTGGGTGGCACGGGCCCGCTCACCGTCGCCGGGATCTTCACGAAGAACGCCGTGACGGGAGTCTCGGTCACCTGGGACAAGTCGGTGCTTGCCGAACGCCGCCTGGTGCGCGGCCTCGTCTGCAACTCCGGCAACGCGAACACGGTCACGGGTGCCCAGGGCGAGCGCGACTGCGCGCGCATCGCCGCGCTGGCGGCCGCCCGCCTCGGTTGCGACGCGCGCGACGTGCTCGTGGCGTCCACCGGGGTCATCGGGCGGCTGTTGCCGATGGAGAAGGTGGAGCGCGGACTGTCCGAGGTGGCCCTCGCCGCCGACGGCGGGCTCCGCTTCGCACGCGCGATCATGACGACGGACACGCACGAGAAGCAGGCCGCGGCGCGCATCACCGCGGGCGGACGCACCTACATCGTCGCCATGTCGGGGTGGATCATCCCGGCGCCCTTGGCGCAGCCACCGACGGTGTAGGT
>SCTU01000057.1 GCA_004297315.1 Dehalococcoidia bacterium
CAGCGCCACGACGGTCTTGCCCGAGCCGACGTCGCCCTCGAGCAGCCGCGACATCGGGTGCGGCCGCGCGATGTCCTCGCGCACCTCGTGGAGCACGCGCGCCTGCGCCTTCGTCAGCGCCCACGGCAGCGTGCGCAGGAAGTCGTCGGCCACCGAGTGCGCCTCGATCGGGGGGGCGTCGCCGCCGCGCCACTCGCGCCGCCGCGTCTGCACCCCCACCTGGATCGCGAGCAGCTCGTCGAAGGCCAGCCGCCGGCGCGCCTCGCGCAGCACCTCTTGCGAGTCGGGGTAATGGCACTGCCGCGTCGCCTCCTTTAGCCCGAGGAGGCCGAGCCGCTCGCGTATCGCGGCCGGCAGCGGGTCCTCGATGCGGTCGCCGTAGCGGTCGAGCAGTTTGGCGATCGCCGTGCGCAGCGAGCGCTGCGGGAGCCCCTCGGTCAGCGGGTACACGGGGACGAGGCGGCCCGTGTGCCGTCCGTCGGCATCAGCGTCGAGGCGCTCCCACTCGGGATTCGAGTACTGCGGGCGGTTGCGGAAGCGAGTGACCTTGCCCGCGAGGGCGATCTCCGCTCCCTCGGGCAGCGCGCGCGCCATGAACGGCTGGTTGAAGAATGTTGCGGTGATGCGCGAGCCGCCCTCGTCCTGCACGACCACCTCGGTCGAGCGCATCTTGCCCCCGCGCCCCATTCGCACCTCGCGCGACGAGACGATGCGTCCGCGCACGGTCTGCTCGGTGTCGACCCGCAGAGCCGCGATCGGCACGGTGAGCGAGAAGTCGGTGTGCCTCGACGGGTAGTGCTCCAGGGCGTCGCGCACGACGTGGATCCCGAGCCGCTTGAGCCGCGCAAGGTGCGCCGGCCCGAGCCCGGTCCCCGCCTGCTCGATCGGCAGGTCGAGGCCCGCCGCCCCCGGCGCGACCTTCTCCTTCGCCGCCGCGCGAGGCCTCACTGCCGGGGCTTCGCCCTCGGGGGGCGGTGCTTTCGCGCGCGCAGGCTTCTTCGTGGCGGTGCGCGGGGCCGCGCTCATCTGTGTCGTGCCGCGCGTGACGGGAGTGAGCGCCTCCTCCAGCGTCAGTTCACGTTTCACCGTTGCCAGGGCGCGGCGCAACCACGTCTCGCGCTCCTCGACGCTGAGTGAGCCGTACCCGCTGCTGGGGAGGGCGGCGACCATCCGCAGGAGCGCCGAGCCGGGGGGCTCGCCGCGCGCCTGCTCGCGCAGCACGGCGTCGAGCCCGCCCGCGACGCTGAAGTCGCGCGCGCCGGCATTGAGTTCGCGCTGGAGCACGCCCCGGAGTCGAGGCAGGTCGGCGGTCATGCCCCGATTATGCGGCGAGGCACCCTACCGCGCCGATTACCGCGCCGGTCAGGACGCCGGCTGCTACGCCGGCACGGACGGCGGCGACTCGGCGTCTGGCATGCGCACCGCGCCGACCGCGACCGCGCC
>SCTU01000058.1 GCA_004297315.1 Dehalococcoidia bacterium
CCTTGACGTGAACGAGAGACTGATGCACAGTTAGTCCTCGACTGACCGCTGAGGGGTAGGGGAAATGGCGACCGAAGCGCGCATCGTAGATTCGGCTGGCGCCGCCGAACCCGTCGCCGGCGTCGTCGCGCCGTCCGGGGGGCGCCTCGCCACCTTCCGCTCGCTTCGCCACCGGAACTACCGCCTGCTCTGGATTGGCACCCTCTTCTCGTCCTCCGGCCAGTGGGTCCAGCAGACCTCGCTCGGCTGGCTCACGTATGACCTGACCGGCTCGGCGTTCCTGCTCGGGGCGGTCAACGGGTTCCGCTCGCTCCCGCTCCTGTTCCTGGGGCCGGTGGGAGGCGTGGCCGCCGACCGCTTCGACAAGAAGCGGCTCATGCTGACGACCCAGGCGTTCATGGTCGTGATCTCGGTCGTCTTCGCGACGCTGATCGTGACCGGGCACGTCCGCATCTGGCACGTGTTCGCGTTCACGCTGCTCTCCGGCGTCGGGTGGGCGTTCAACATGCCGGTGCGGCAGTCGATCGTCCCGAACCTCGTCCCGCGCGAGGACATGATGAACGCGATGGCACTGAACTCGGCCGCGTTCAACGTCACACGCATCGTCGGGCCCACGATCGCCGGGCTGATGATTGCGAAGATGGGGCCGGGCGAGAACTTCTTTGTCCAGTCCGCGATGTACATCGGCGTCTCGATCACCATCGCGCAGCTCGCCCTGCCGCAGATGAAGACCGCCACGAACCGCTCGATGCGCGGCGGGCTCGCCGAGGGCGCGAAATACGTCTGGCACCACCCGACGTTGCGCACCCAGATGCTGCTCGCCCTCGTCCCGGTCGTCATCGCGCTGCCGTACGTCTCGCTGCTGCCGATCGTGGCGAAGGAGAACCTGGGCAAGGGCGCGGGCGGCTTCGGCGTGCTCATGTCGGCCCCGGGGATCGGGGCGGTGGCTTCCACGCTGCTCCTCGCCACGCTGGGCGACATCCAGCGCAAGGGGGTACTGCTGCTGGCGGCGATCTTCGCCTTCGGTATCACGCTGCTCGCGTTTGCGGCCTCGGTGTCGGTGCTGCGGAGCTACCCGCTCGCCATCGTCCTTCTCGTCGTGGCCGGCGCCTGCCAGATGGTCTTCATGACGACGAACCAGACCGTCATGCAACTCACCACGCCGGATGAGTTCCGCGGCCGGGTGATGGGGCTGTTCATGCTCAACCAGGGCTTGCTGCCGCTGGGGAGCATGTTCGGCGGGACGCTGGCGCAGTTCACCAACGCGCAGACCGCGCTGGCCGTCATGGGCCTGTCCGTGACGCTGCTGGCCGTCATCTTCGGCGTCTTCGCAAAGTCGGTGCGCACGCTCTGACCCAGGCGCCTGCAGCCCCTCCCAGCCGCCCGCGCTCCCCCTCAAGCGCGGGCGGTTCCCTGTCCGGGCCTCCGCGCGAGGCTGCCTACCGTCGGATGCCGGCGAGGCCGAGCAGGAACTCCTGCGTCGCAGCGTCCGTCGAGCCGTCCAGCAGACCGTGCTGCCCGCCTTCGACGACCACGAGGCGCGAGCGGACGCCGCTCTGCCGTAGCGCCGCATCGAGCAGGCGCGC
>SCTU01000059.1 GCA_004297315.1 Dehalococcoidia bacterium
GCTCGGGCAAGTTCGGCCCGTACGTCACAGACGGCGTCGTGAACGCCTCGCTGCCCAAGGGGCGCGACCCGAAGTCGCTCGACATGGAGACCGCCCTCGACCTGCTCGCCGCGCGCGAGGAGCGGATGCGTGCCGAAGGCAAGGACCCGCGCGCGCCGAAGGCGAAGACAACCCGCGCGACGACGTCTAGGCCCCGCCCATCGAATGGCCGCGCCGCCGCCGGCCGCACGACTCGCGCCCCGCGCCGCTCGGCGTAGCCCTGGCCCCGCGCCCGCCCTCGGCGTAACCTGAGCGCATCCTCGGGCGGGGAATCCGAGGGCGACCGATGCCTCGAACGCCGCGCGCGCGCTCAGCGGAGCCCGCGCCCCCCGCCGAACTGCCGCCCGCCTCACTGGCTGCGCTCGACGCCTACCTCGCTCAGGTTGAGGGCGTCCGGCGCCGCTCGCCGATGACCGTCCGCAACTACCGCAGCGACCTCACGCACTACCTCGGCCACCTCGCTGCGCACGGCATCGATCACGACGCGGCCGGGCGGACGGACGTACGCGGCTACCTCGCGCGGCTGCGCGACGAGGAACTGGCGGACGCCTCGATCCGGCGGCGCGCCGCGACCGTGCGCGGGTTCTACCGCTGGCTCGACGCCGAGGGCGGGCCGCTCCGGAACCGGCCGGGCGACTCGATCCTCCGCCTGCGCTATCCGAAGGTTGGCCGGCGGCTCCCGCACTTCCTCTCCGTGGAGGACGCGACCGCGCTGGTCGGCGCGCCCGACCCCGACACCCCGAACGGGCTGCGCGACCGCGCGATCCTCGAACTGCTGTGGGGCGCCGGCCTGCGCGTCAGCGAGGTGGCGGGCCTCGACGTCATCAACCTCGACCTGACGAACGGTCAGGTGCGGGTGACGGGCAAGGGCGACAAGACGCGCATCTGCCTCTACGGCGAGCCGGCCCGGCATGCCTTGCGGCGCTACCTCGACGAGGGCCGGCCGCGGCTGGCGACCGGTGCGCAGACGGCGCTCTTCCTCAACCGCTCCGGCGCGCGGCTGACCGCGCGGTCGATCCAGACGATGGTGCGGAACGCCGGGATGCAGGCCGCGCTGCAGTCCAGCGTGCATCCGCACATGCTGCGCCACACCTTCGCGACGCACCTGATCGAGGGCTCAGCCGACCTGCGCGTGGTGCAACATCTGCTGGGACACGCCTCCGCGGACACGACCCAGATCTACACGACGGTCGCGCACCGCCGGAAGGGCACGCTGATCTCGGATGCCCTCGCGCGCGCCCGCTCGACCGAGGCGGCACGCCGGGACACCTTCGGCGCTCGCGAGGCGGTCGAGGATGCGCCCCTGCCGCCTGACCGCGTCGCCGGTTAACATCGACCTTCGCCTTCGGCGCGCTGCGCCGGGCAAGGAGACTCTCGATGCGCGTCCTAGTGCTGAATGGGCCGAATCTGAATCTGCTCGGCTCGCGCGAGCCGGAGATCTACGGCCACGAGACGCTCGCCGACATCGAGGCGGGGCTGCGCACCCACGCCGCCGACCTGGGCGTGGAGATCGAGTTCCTCCAGTCGAACCATGAGGGCGACCTGATCGACGCGATCCAGGCCCATCGCGACTGGGATGGGATCATCCTGAACCCGGCGGGCTACACCCACACCTCGATCGCCCTCGCGGACGCGATCGCCGGCGCCGCCGCGCCCGTCGTCGAGGTGCACCTCTCGAACGTCCACGGCCGCGAGGCGTTCCGCCGCCACTCGTACGTCTCGCCGGTCGCGTGGGGCCAGGTCGTCGGCTTCGGCTATCGCGGCTATCACGCGGCGCTCGACCTGCTGCACAGCCGGTACAGCGCCGAGGGGAAGCCGGCGTGAGTCTGGCCCCGCGCCTCGACCGGCTGCGCGCGCGATTCGAGGCGCTCGGGATCGACGGCATGCTGGTGACAGCGCCGCCGAACCGTCGATGGATCAGCGGCTTCACCGGTTCGGCGGGCGTCGTCCTCGTCCTCCAAGATGAGGCGCGTTTCGCTACCGACTCGCGGTACTGGGAGCAGGTCGGCCAGCAATGTCCGGGCTTCCGCCTCGTGAAGGTGACGGGCGCGAACACCGGAGTCGCGCCAGGCGTCCTCGAAGGCCTCGAAGGCATCCGCCTCGGCTTCGAGCCCGCGCACCTGACGGTGGCCGCGCATCAGGAGTGGCTGCGCGCGATCGAGGAACTCCCGGCGCACTCGCGGCCGCGCCTCATCCCCGCCCCGCGCGCCATCGAGGACTTGCGGATGGTGAAGGAACCGGCGGAGATCGACTCGCTCACGCGCGCCGTGCTGCTGGGCGACGAGGCGTTCCGTCACGCCCTCGAACGGATCGAGCCCGGGATCACGGAGCGCCAGGCTGCCTGGCTGATCGAGGAGTACGCGCTGACGCACGGCGCGGAGTCGATGTCGTTCGGGACCATCGTCGGAGGTGGCGCGCACGGGGCGCTCCCGCACTGGCGGGCGAGCGATGCCGTGCTCGAAGCCGGCACCGGGGTCGTGATCGACATGGGTGTCGTGGTCGATGGCTATTGCTCCGACCTGACGCGTACGATCTTCCTCGGCAAGCCCACGTCGGAGTTCGCGCGGGTGTACGACATCGTGCTCACGGCGCAGACGATGGCGGAGGAGCGGATCGAGGCCGGGATGCTCGGCCGTGATGGCCATGCCGTCGCCATGGAGGTAATCGCAGCCGCCGGGCATCGCGAGCACTTCGGCCACGGCCTCGGCCACGGCGTCGGCCTCGAGATCCACGAGGACCCACGACTTGCCCCGGCGGGCGACATCCCGCTGCAGGACGGGCATGTGGTGACGGTGGAACCGGGGATCTACCTCCCGGGCTGGGGTGCGGTACGCATCGAAGACCAGTGCGTGATGGAGGACGGACGGTTGCGCCCGATCTCCACCGCACCGAAGTTCTGATCTGGCGCTCGCGCGCTGGACGCTGACCGCGCGAGCGGGTGTGAGGGAGCCTGATTGTGATCTCGACGTCTGACTTCAAGCGTGGGTCCACCGTAGAGGTGGACGGACACCTCTACCGGATGGAGGAGGTCCAGCACGTCAAGACGAAGAAGTCCGCCGTCTACCGTGTGAAGTTGCGCGACCTCCGCGCGGGCCACATCACCGAGCGGACGTTCAACGCCGGCGACAAGTTGCCCGTCGCGCGCGTCGAGCGCCGCACGATGCAGTACCTCTATGGCGACGGCGAGATGTACACGTTCATGAACTCGGAGACCTTCGACCAGGTGCTGGTCCGCAAGGAGACGATTGCGGACGCCCTCCCGTACCTCCGCGAGAACGACGACGTCCAGATGATCATCTACGGCGACGAGGCGCTGGGCATCGAGCTCCCGGCGGCTGTCGAACTGCTGATCACGCAGTCCGATCCCGGCGTAAAGGGCGACACCGCCCAGGGCGCGACGAAGCCGGCGACGCTGGAGACCGGCCTCGTCGTCAACGTCCCGCTGTTCGTCGGCCCCGGGGACAAGATCAAGGTGAACACGGCGGACGGCCGCTACATCGAGCGCGTCAAGGCCTAGCGGGCGAGGAGCCTTCGATGCCCCCCGAGGCACGTCCCGTCTGGCAGGTCGCGCGCTATCTGCGCGAGTTGCTGGAACGCGACCCCTCGATGTCGGACCTGTGGATCGGTGGTGAGGTCTCCAACCTCACCACCTCCTCCGCGGGCCACATGTACTTCACGCTGAAGGATCAGGGCGGCGCGCTGCGCTGCGCATACTTCCGCAACCAAAATGTCCGCGTGCGCCTGCGCGAGCCAATGCGCAACGGCGACGCCGTCATCGTGCACGGCAAGGTCGAGTTCTACCCGCAGGGCGGCACCCTCCAGTGCATCGTCGACTTCGCCCAGCCCGCCGGTGTCGGCGCGCTGCAGGCGGAGTTCGAGCGTCGGCGGGCGCGGTTCGAGGAGGAAGGGCTGTTCGACCCGACTCGGAAGCGCCACCTGCCGCAGTTCCCGCGCCGGATCGGCGTGATCACGAGCCAGACCGGCGCCGCCTACCACGACATCACGACCGTCCTCGCGCGTCGGTGGCCGCTCGCGACCATCCTCTTCCGTCCGACCCCGGTGCAGGGCGACGAAGCGCCGGTTGAGGTCGCCGAGGCGATCCGCAGCATGGGGATCCACCTGAAGGCGGAGGCGCGGCCGGACGTGGTCATCGTCGGGCGCGGCGGCGGCTCTGCGGAGGACCTCTGGGCGTTTAACGAAGAGCCCGTGATCCGCGCGATCTTCGGCTGCCCGATCCCCGTGGTCTCAGCGGTCGGCCACGAGACCGACATCACGCTCTCCGACCTCGTCGCCGACGTCCGGGCACCGACGCCTTCGGCCGCCGCAGAACTCGTCGCCCCGGATCGTCTCGAGGTGGCCCGGGCCGTGCGCGCGTTGGAGGCGACAGTGCACGCGCGGTCGCGCCAGCGCACCGGGATCGCGCGGGACGCGACGCATCGCCTCACCAATCGCATGGA
>SCTU01000060.1 GCA_004297315.1 Dehalococcoidia bacterium
TTCGACATCGACGCGAACGGCCTCGTGAAGGTCTCGGCGACGGACAAGGCGACCGGCAAGCAGCAGCACGTCTCGATCCAACCATCGAGCGGCCTCACCGACACCGAGGTCGAGCGGCTGCGCAAGGAGGCGGAGGTCCATGCTGGCGAGGACGCGAAGAAGCGCGCCACCGCCGAAGCCCGCAACCAGGGCGACACCCTCGCCTACTCCGCTGAGAAGATGCTTCGAGAGAACGAGGCGCTCGTCACTCCGGAGCAGAAGGCGAAGGTGGAGGCCGCGATCGCCTCGGTGCGTGAGGCGCTCGCAGGCGAGGACGGCGACCTGATCAAGGAGCGGGCGGACGCCCTCTCCCAGGCGATGCAGGAAGTCGGCAACGCGGTCTACACGAAGCAGGCGGAGGCGAACGCGCCGGGCACCGGGAGCGATCCCGCCGGTTCAGCCGCCGGCGCCAGCGGCGACACGATCGAGGGCGAGTTCCGCGAGGTCTAGCGTCGCGCCGTGACGAGCGAAGGACGCCCGCCGGAACCCCGCCGGCGGCGTCTCTGTCACCACGGTGCAACGGCCCCCGTGCGGCCCGGCAGCGCTCCGGCCCGACCTCGTCTAGGATGGTCGATCTATGACGACCGGCACCGATGACCTCTACGCGACTCTGGGCGTCGCCCGGGATGCCTCCCCGGACGACGTCAAGCGTGCGTTCCGCAAACTCGCGATGGAGTACCACCCCGACCGGAACAAGGACGAGGGCGCCGAGGCGCGGTTCAAGCAGATCAACGCTGCCTACGAGGTGCTCTCCGACCCCGAGAAGCGCGCGCGCTACGACCGCTACGGCGCCGCGGGCATCGGCAACGCGGGAGCGCAGGGCTTCTCCGGCCACGAGGGCTTCGGTGGCTTTGGCGACATCTTCGATGCCTTCTTCCGCGGCACCGCCTCACGCCGCGCCGGGCCGCAACCGGGCTCCGACCTTCGCGCGACGATGGCACTGACCCTGGAGGAAGCCGTCTTCGGCGTGGAGCGCGAGATCACCTACCAGCGCACCGAGCGCTGCCCCGACTGCAACTCGACCGGCCAGGCAGGCGGGGCCGCGCGGCCCGAGTGCCCCGACTGCAAGGGGCAAGGCGAGCTCCGCCGCGTACAGCAGTCCGTCTTCGGCCAGTTCGTGAACGTGGCCGCCTGCGGCCGTTGCCGGGGCGAGGGCAGCATCGTCACGGACCCGTGCAAGACGTGCCGCGGCAACGGGCTGCGCCGAGTGAAGGTGAACCGCACGGTGAAGGTCCCGGCCGGTGTGGACGACGGGTCGCAACTCCGCATCGGCGGCGAGGGCGACCACGGGCCGCGCGGCGGCCAGCCCGGGCACCTCTACGTGGAACTGCGCGTCCGGCCGCACGAGCGCTTCAAGCGCGTAGAGAACGACCTGGTCTACGAACTGCCGTTGAACATCGCGCAGGCCTCGCTCGGCATCGACGTCGCGGTGCCGACGCTCGAGGGCGAGACCGTCGAGTTGAAGTTGAAGCCCGGTGTCCAGCACGGCGAGGTTCACGCGATCCGCGGCAAGGGTGTGCCCTACCTGCGCGGCAACGGCCGCGGCGACCTCCTTGTGCGCACGCACGTTGTCACGCCGACGACGCTTACCCGGGACCAGAAGAACCTGCTGGCGAAACTGGCGGAGTCGCTCGGCACACCCGATGTACCCGAAGACCCGTCGATCTTCTCGCGCATCCGCGACGCGTTCGCGCCGTAGCGCGTGCCACCTCGATCGCGACCCGCTACCTCCGTCCAGTGGAACGAGGTCGTGGTGTGCTGCGACTCCGCGGACGCCGAAATGGTCGCGGACGTGCTGCGTATCGCTGGCGCGGAAGGCGTCGCGATCGAGCCGGCGATCCTCCTCGATGACGACGCCGACTTCACCTACACCGAGCGCACAGACGTGCCGTGGACCGTGCGGGGCACCGTCCCCGCGCCGTTTGAGGTCTCGGCGCGTCGCGCGCTGCGACGTCATCTGACCTCGTTGCCCCTGCGCACGCCGATTGGACGGCTGCGCGTGCTCGACGTGCGACCGGAGCAGTGGTCTGAGGCGTGGAAGCGGTTCTTCGGCGTACTGCACGTCGGTGGGCGCACCGTGATCCGTCCGACGTGGGAGAAGTACCGCGCGAAACCCGAAGAGATCGTGATCGACCTCGATCCCGGCACCGCGTTCGGCACCGGCCAGCACGAGACGACGCGGCTCTGCCTCGAAGCGCTCGAAGACGTCGTTGCACCCGGCTGCACCGTCCTCGACGTCGGCGCGGGGTCGGGCATCCTCGCGATCGCGGCGGCGAAGCATGGGGCGCGGCGCGTGCGCGCGCTCGACCTCGACGCGTCGACGGTGGCGGTGGCGAAGGAGAACGCCGAGCGCAACGGCGTGGCGGCCCGGATCACCGCCGCGGCCGGGACGCTGGGCGAGGCGTGGGCGTGGCCGCGCATCGCGCAGACGGCGTGCGCGGACGTCGTCGTCGCAAACATCTCCTCGACCGCGGTGCGCGCGATGCTGCCGGCGATCGTCGAGGCGGTGCGGCCGGGCGGGTCAGCGGTGCTGTCCGGCTTCCTCGTGGTGGATGCCGACGCGATGGTGCGCGCGGCCCGGCGTGCGGGACTGCGCGCCGTCACACGGCACGATGGCCTCGAGTGGTCGTCTGTCCTGGGGCGCCGCCCCGACTAGCGCGTGCTACGGACGGAAGGCGTCCTTCGTCCAGGTGAACGGGTCCACGTTCACGCCGTAGACCGTGAGTTCCCAGTGCAGGTGCGGGCCCGTGGAGTAGCCGGACGTGCCCATCCGGCCGATGAGCGTCCCGGCCCCAACGACGTCGTCGGGCCGGACGAGCGCCGCCTCCAGGTGGTGGTAGCCGGTCTTCACGCCGGCGCCGTGGTCGAGGATCACGGACAGCCCGCGGATCGGGTGCTCCTCGACAAACGCCACGCGCGCGGGCGCGGCCGCGACGACCGGCGTGCCGCGATCGTTCGCGATGTCCGCGCCCGAATGGAAGCCACCGACGGGGCCGCCGTTCACCGAACGCCCGGAGCCAAACTGT
>SCTU01000061.1 GCA_004297315.1 Dehalococcoidia bacterium
AGCGCTCGCTAGTTGAGCGGGCAACCTCCGATCCCGTTGTTCGCAGCATCAAGCGTCGCGGCCAGCGTCAGCATGGTGTTCCGGTCGCCGCTCGCGATGGCGGCGTTCACCTGGCTAACCCGGAACTATCCCGTGACAGCACGTACGTTGAGGGGATAGTTCCGCGCTAGGGAGTTTGAGGGGGCCGCTCTAGTGAGACGCTGCACCGAGGAAGAGTTGCGCAACGAACTGCAACGCGAACCCCCCGATCAGAGTGGCAAGCCCGATCGACCCCATGAGCGACGCTCGCTCCATATCCGTCTGAAGTTCAGGGTTGTTGGTGGAAACAAAGTCGCCCCACGAAATGCCGGACGATGCGGCGAGGCTCTTTGACCTCGTTTTCGACTTAATCAGCGGCACGCCGAGAAGGACTGCCCCGGTCGCTTCAAGTACCGAGCCCGCTGCCGTCCAGCGCCTATCTCCTGGCGCGTCACGGAGCGCGACGAATATCAGCGCGACCGCGGTTACCAACGTCACGAGAAACGGCCACCACCACGGAACCTTCAGGGTCATATTTACGAGTCCTCCTGCGAATCGACTGACCGAGGGAGCCTAGCGCAGCACCACCTACCCCAGCGCCCCGGTAGTCGGCACCCTCGGCGGTGTTAGACTGGCGGCATGGGCGGATCAGCACGCAAGGAATACAAGCCGGAGCCGTCCGTGGACGGCAAGGTGCGTGATCCAGAGGTTCAGCGGATGCTCGATGAGGGCGGCCCAGCAACGAAGAGCGCGCTTCTCAGGCTCCTGAGGCGCTCGGTGGCCCGTCCCACAGTGGGCCGAGAGAAGCCTTCGGCTCACTGATCTTCAGCGGCGGCGTCCCGATCCGACCATCGCAGGTCAGTAGTTTGTGAGAGCGGCGCATCCCGGTGTCGCTACTACCGTCCGTCGTGAACATCACGTCCACTTTCTCAACCGATCGAAGAGTTCCTGTACACGACCGCCGGCACCACTTCGGTTTGTCGAGGCAATCGCGCCAAGGGTCGGTGAAGGACTGGGGGACTTGTCCGGCAAAATATTCGGCCGGAGACGAGGCAACACAGGAACACTACATGCGCCGCGCGTAGGTCTGCCCGCTGACATGACGCGGCAACTCAGTGCGGCGTCTTCTCCCAGGAGTTGCGGAGATCTCGCGCCGTCGGCCATGCCGAACTCACGGCGGGCACTGCGTCGCCTCCGGCGTCCGCGCCACATGAAGCGGCCCACTGGGCGCGCTGAGGGATGGAGCGCGGCCAGCGGGCCACTTAGGAATGGAGCGAACCGGTCGGGACGGACCGGCCGCTCCTGGTCTCGGCCTGTCTAAGGCCCGTCGTTAACCGTTCGGCCGACCCGGGTTCTGACCCTCATCCAGCCACACCGACCGCAGCTGGCCGCCGGCATAGCATGGGACAGTCCCCACCAGGCCATGCGGCCGGTAGTTCAGGAAGTAGTTGTGCCACGCGGTCCGTCCGAGGGCGACCGGCCACCAGGCCTGGTAGACCTTGTCGTGGATCAGGGTGTTGATCTGGTTCCAGACCTCCTTCTGCGCCTCCGGGTTCGTCTCGGCCCGCTGCTTGGCGAGCAGCGCGTCCAGGTCCTTGTCGTCGATCGAGCCGTAGTTCAGGCTGCCCTTTGAGTGGTAGAACGGCGTCAGCCACTGGTCCATCGAGTAGCCTGCCGGGCCCCACAGGAAGCCGATCGTCTCCTTGAAGTTCCGGTCCGACATCAGCGTCACGTGGGTCGGGTTGTCGATCTCCTTCCAGGTAATCTTTACCTCTTTGAGGTTGTTGTTGATGCTCGGGATCACGATCCCGGAGAACTGGTTCTTGTTGTACCAGGACATCATTTCCAGCGTCAGCGGCTTCGCCGCCGTGTACCCCGCCGCCTGCATCATCTGCGACGCCTTCGCCGGGTCGAACACGTACCACGGGCCATTGATCTTCGCCGTCGGGTACTTGTCGAACATGAACGGCCACGGCATCGGCGACTGCGAGAACGGGCCTTCCGGGTTCTGGTTGTCCCCGCCGTTGTTCGCCAGGTCAAAGTCCTTGCGGTCGAACGCCAGCGACAGCGCTCGACGGATCCGCTCGTCCTTGAAGATCGGGTTCTTCATCTGGTACTGCCAGCCGTTGACGTTGGCGCCGCGCGAGATCGGGTACGTCGTACCAACCATGTCATCGTTGTTCTCGGCGAACGTGTCCGCGAAGGTCTTCTTGTCCGGCGCGCCATAGTCGAAGTAGTTGTCCGTCTTGAAGCCGGCGCGGGCCGCGTTGGCGTCGTCCTGGACATAGAGTTCAACCTGGTCGACGTACGGCAGGCCGTTCTCGAAGTAGTCCGGGTTCTTCGTGAACACGGAGCGCTGCTTCTTCGTCCATTCCTTCTGGATGAACGGGCCGGTGCCCATCGCCTTCTCCTGGCGAAGCTGCTCGTTGTCGATCAGTTCCTTCACGTAGATGTAGGACCAGGCGCCGACCTCCTTCGGGAAGTCGTTCTTCGGGGCGTTCAGGGTGACCTTGACGGTGTACTTGTCCGGCGTCTCGGTCTTGGTGATGTCCGAGAACACGTCCTTCTGCGACCCCGCGAGGTAGAGCTTGATCGTCTGAGCGACGTCCTCCGAGTTGAACTCGCGCCCCATGAGCGGGGCGACGTTGTGGGTCTTCACGCCCTTGTGGAGGCTGAAGATCCACGTCTGGCCTTTGTCCGGCGACTCCCACTTCTCAGCGAGGTCGGGCTCGATCTCGACGTTGAACGGGTGGGCGAGCGCACCGAGCTTCTCACGCGTGAGCTTGTTGCTGACGAGCGATTGCGTCATGAAGATGGTGCAGGAGAGCGTGCGCGACAGGTCCATGCGCGGCGGGTCGAGATAGCGCATCTTCAGCGTGCCGCCGTACTTGGCGTTGGCCTTCGGATTGCGTTCCGCCGCCGACGCCGGGGCCGGGCCCTCGTACAGGCCGGGCTTGACGCGGACCTGGTCCTTCGGGACTGGTGTGCCGCCCGTCTCCGCCTTGCCCGCGGCACCGCCCTTGGTCGCGTCCTGTAACCGGTTCGCCTCACCGGTCGTCGGGCCTGTGTCCGCCTTCTTGCCGCCACAGCCGATCAGTGCGGCGGCCGCGAGGCCCACGAGCCCCACTCCGGTCCCACGTAAGGCGGTGCGACGGCTCACCCGGCCTGTCCAGTAGTTTGAATCCACGATGCCCTCCGGGGCGCTCCGGCAAACGAAGCGCCGAACTCAGTCCCTCTGAGGGCGCCCTTGTACCACTGCCCTCGGAAGCGCTCGTATTTGCACGAACAAACACAAGACTCTCTCCTTCGCGTTAGATGAAAGAAGTGTTAACAATCGGCGGCCGGTGCCTCATGCCGCCCTATTGGGGGCGGGTGGGATAATCACCGCTGGCCCAATTCCCCGGGCGGCGGCCTAGATTCACATGCCAGACGAGAGGGAGCCGGATGCAGGCACTCAAATACGCGCGCGCGACCTCGATCGACGACGCGGTGCGGATGCTCCGGGAGGGTGGCGACACCGCTCGTGCCCTGGCCGGCGGTACCGACGTCATCGTCCAGGCGCGTGAACGACGCCGGGTGATCGACTTGTTCGTCGACATCAAACACATCCCGGACCTGATGGCGCTGGAGTACGACCCGCGGCGCGGCCTTCGCGTCGGCGCGGCGGTGCCGCTCTATCAGATCTATGGCAACGCGGACGTGCAGCGCGTCTATCCCGCCCTGCGCGCGGCGACGCACGTCATCGGCGGCAAGGCGATCCAGGGCCGCGCCACGCTGGGCGGCAACCTCGGGAACTCCTCCCCAGCAGCCGACTCGATCCCGGCGATGATGGCGCTGGACGGCATTGCAGAGATCGCCGGCCCGGGCGGGCGTCGCGAGGTGCACGTGGACGTCTTCTGCACCGGCCCGGGGCGCAACGTCCTGGAACCCGGTGAGTTCATCGTCGCGCTTCGCTTCCCGCAGCCGGGCGCTCACAGCGGCCAGGCGTGGGAGCGGTTCATCCCGCGCAACGAGATGGACATCGCGGTGGTCAACGCGGCGTGCGCGCTGACGCTGTCCGGCGAGACGGTCTCGGCGGCGCGCATCGCGATTGGTGCCGTCGCCCCCACGACCATCATGGTGCCGGCGGCCGCCGAGGCACTCGTCGGCCGCCGCCTGAGCGACGAGACGGTCGCCGCCGCGGGAGCGGCGGCGAAGGCGACCGCCACGCCGATCGACGACATGCGTGGCACCGTCCGCCAGCGCAAACACCTCGCGGACGTGCTGGTCCAGCGCGTCATTCGTGCCGCCGCCGAGCGCGCGCGCGCCAACTAGGGAGCAGCACCATGGCGACGAGTGAACGACTGGTCATCACCTCCAGGATCAACGGGGAGGAGCGCACCTTCCTCGCGGACTCCCGTGATTCACTCCTCGAGGCGCTGCGCGAGCGGCTGAACCTCAAGGGCGTCAAAGAGGGCTGCAACAACGGCAACTGCGGCGCCTGCGCCGTGATCCTCAACGGCCGCCTCGTGAACTCCTGCTGCGTCATGGCCGCGGAGATCGAGGGGGCCGCGGTCGAAACCGTCGAGGGCCTCGCGACGCCCGAGGGGCTCCACCCGTTGCAGCAGGCGTTCCTCGACGAGGCCGCACTCCAGTGCGGGATCTGCACCCCCGGGTTCCTGATGTCCTCGAAGGCCCTGCTCGCAGAAAACCCTGCGCCCAGCGACGAAGAAATCCGGTTCTGGCTCGCCGGGAACCTCTGCCGGTGCACCGGGTATGACAAGATCGTCCAGGCCGTCATGGCCGCTGCTGAGCAGATGCGCGCCCCGAAGTAGCCCATTCGCCCGCGTCCCGCCAAGGACGCAGGAGGTCCAGCATGGTCGCCACTCCAGAGAAGCCCGCCTACAAGGTGATCGGCACGCGCCCGGTCCGCCCGGACGGCGTGGACAAGGTGACGGGCCGCGCCGCATACGGCGCGGACGTCGTGCTCGAGGGCATGCTCTTCGGCGCGATCGTGCGCAGCCCTCACGCCCACGCCCGCATCAAGCGGATCGACGTCTCGAAGGCGCTGGCCCTGCCCGGTGTGAAGGCGGTCCTCACCAACGCCGACTTCCCGGCGCAGGAGGCGGGCAACCTCGACCTCGGTGAGGGCAGCGCGAACCCGAAGTGGCTCGTGGACAACGTGATGGCCGGGGACAAGGTGCTCTACCACGGCCACGCGGTCGCCGCCGTCGCGGCCGTCGACTGGCACACCGCCGACGAGGCCGTCGGCCTAGTCGAGGTCGAATACGAACCGCTCCCGTTCGTCATCGACGTCCGGGAGGCGATGCTCGCCACGGCGCCGGTACTGCATGACGACCTGCGGACCAACGTGCGCGCGCGAAACGTGGACACACCGAAGGACCGCCCCACCAACATCGCGATGCACATGCGGGTCGAGAAGGGCGACATCGCGGCCGGCTTCGCCGAAGCCGAGATCGTCATCGAGCGCGAGTTCACGACGAGCCAATTCCACCAGGGTTACATCGAGCCGCAGAACGGCACGGTGCACTGGAACCAGGACGGACAGATCACCGTCTGGACGTCCACCCAGGGTGCGTTCGCGGTGCGCGATCAGATGGCGACGGTGCTCGACCAGCCCGTGGCGAAGATCAAGGTCGTGCCGATGGAGATCGGCGGCGGCTTCGGGGGCAAAATCCCCGTCTACCTCGAACCGGTCGCCGCGCTGCTCTCGAAGAAGACCGGCCACCCCGTCAAGATGTGGATGCCACGCGAGGCCGTCTTCCAGGCGACCGGCCCCACCTCCGCGACATCGAACCGCGTCAAGATCGGCGCAAAGAAGGACGGCACGCTCGTCGCCGCGGAGGTATCGCTCCGCTTCGCCGCCGGAGCCTATCCCGGCTCGGCTGTCGGCGCGGGCGTCCTCTGCGCCCTCGCCCCATACAAGATCGCCAACCAACGGATCGATGGCTTCGACGTGGTGACGAACACGCCCAAGACATCCGCCTACCGCGCCCCCGGCGCGCCCGCGGCGGAATACTCCGTCGAGGCCGTCGTCGACGAGATCGCGCGGGCGCTCGACATGGACCCGATGGACCTGCGGATGAAGAACGCCCCCGACGAGGGCGACACGAACTCCTCGGGGGCACCGTGGCCACGCATCGGCGCGAAGGCCGTGATCACCGCGATCAAGGAGAGCCCGCACTACAACTCCGAACTCCAGGGTGAGGACGTCGGCCGCGGGGTCGCGCTCGGGTTCTGGTTCAACGGCGGCATGGAATCGTCGTCGAGCGCGATGGTGAACCCCGACGGCTCGGTCTCGCTGGTCCTCGGCTCTACCGACATCGGCGGGACGCGGGCCTCGCTCGCGATGCAGCTCGCCGAGGCGCTCGGCCTGCCGTTCGAGGCGATCAAGCCACAGGTCGTGGACACCGACTCGGTGGGCTACAACGCCGTCACCGGCGGCAGCCGCACCACGTTCGCGGGCGGCTGGGTCGCGTACGACCTCGGGCAGGAGATCCGTAAGCGGCTGACGGAACGTGCCGCGCGGATCTGGGGCGTGGACGTCTCGGCCGTCACGTACCACGACGACGCGACGATCACGGGCACCAACAAGGACGGCAAGGAACAGCGGTTCACGTTCGAACAGATCTGCCACCGGCTGCCCTCGTCTGGCGGCCACGTCTCCGTCTCGGTCACGTCACGCAGGAACACGACGGGCCCCGCTTACGCTGGCCACATCGCGGACGTGAAGGTGGACCGCGAGACGGGCAAGGTTACGGTGCTGCGTTACACGGCGGTGCAGGACGTCGGCACGGCTGTCCACCCGGCGTACGTCGAAGGACAGATCCAGGGCGGCGCGGCACAGGGCATCGGCATGGCCCTCCAGGAGGAGTACTGGTACGACGACCAGGGCCGCATGCGGAACGGCTCGTTCCTCGACTACCGGATGCCGGTCGCGAACGACCTGCCACCGATCGAGGTGATCCTCGTGGAGGTGCCGAACCCCGGCCACCCGTTCGGCGTGCGCGGCGTGGGCGAGGCGCCGATCGTCCCGCCGCAGGCCGCGATCCGGAACGCGCTGCGCGACGCGATCGGCGTGAACTTCTACCACACGCCCGTCACGCCGGGACGCATCCTGGACGAGTTGCTGCCCCGCGAGTAGCCGCGGCCTGGGGACGAAGGCAAACGTGGCGACCGTGCACATCCCGGCCCACTGGCGCGACCTCGCAGGCGGCCGCGAGACGATCGAGGTGTCGGGCAACACGCTCCAGCGTGTGCTTGAAGGCATCGCCCGCGAGGCCCCGGAACTCGGCGCCATCCTCATGGACGGCTCCACCCTCCGCGGCGAGGTCGCGATCGCCATCGACTCCGAGGTCACGGAGAACGATCCGCTCCAGCCCGTCCCGGAGGGAGCGGAGATCTTCCTCATCCCGGCGATCGCCGGAGGCTCGTGAAGCACCTACGACCGATAGACGTCGAGGTGGTAGCCGGTGTGACCGCCGCGGGTATCGCGCTGGTGCATCCCACGCTTCATCTTCCGGGTGGAGCGCGGCTCGGAACTGGCCGTCCGGTTGCGTGAAATTGAGCGCGGCCACCGTCTGGCTGACGATAGCCCGCGGGCCGCGCCCTGAGCCGGCGTCGTCCTGAGAGGCAGGTCCCAGCGATCGCCGCCGGCCTTCTGTACGGGCCGCGCCCCTGTTGAGCGCGGGTTGAGGTTCAAAGGCGCACTATATCTTCGTGATCGAACGCTTCTGGGCCCGTCCGCCGCGGCGCATCGCTCGGGCTGCCACTGCGATCGGGCTGGTCGCGCTGACGACGCCATTCGTCGCGCTGCTCCATCGCCTGCTGCCGGAGCCGGACCTCGCAGTGGCATATCTGCCGACGGTGATGCTCATCGCGGTCCTCGCCGGAGGGGCCGCGGCGTTCGGGGCCTCGATCATCGCCTTCGTCGCATACGACTTCCTGTTCGTGCTGCCGTACTTCACGCTCACCGTGAGCGACCCCGAGGAGTGGGCGAACCTGCTCGTCTTCCTCGCCGTGGCCATCGCCACCGGGCAACTGGCCGGCATCGCGCGGGCGCGGGCGCTGCAGGCGACCCGCAACGAGCGCGAGGCGGGCACCCAGTTCCGCCTCGTGCGGGCGCTCACCGAGAGTGACGCGGCGAGCGGCCTGCGCGCGGCGGCGCAGATCATCGTTGACGAGACCGAGACGCCAGCAGTCGTGATCCGGCTCGGCCGCGGGAACGAGGTGGGAGTAGGCGCGCCCGACCTGCTCTCACGGCTCTCGAACCCGGAGGTCGTCCGCGATGCGGCTATCCTCGGCCGCGCGGACGCGGATTCGCCCAGCGGGCGCTGGGTGCGGCCGAGGCGCCAGCGTCTGGGACGTCAGCAGGAGGCCGCTGTCGAGCGTTTCGCGCGCGTGCGCATCCCGACCGGCGAAGAGGACGGCTGGATCGTCCTGGGCCCCGTCCACCCCGGACTGGGTGACCCGAACACGCAGCGACTGCTCGTGACCGCGGCGGCGTTGATCGGGACGGCGCTCCGCCGCGACCGGCTGGTCCGAGAGGCGAACGAGGCCGCGGTGCTGCGCGAGGGGGACCGGCTGCGGGGCTCGATGCTCAACGCCGTCTCGCACGACTTGCGCACGCCGCTCGCCTCGATCATCGCCTCCGCGGAAAGTCTCCTCCAGACTGACGTCGACTGGTCGACCCAGGACCAGGAGGAGTTCCTGCGCGGGATCGCGACGGAGGGACGCAGGCTCGCGCGGATGGTGGACCATCTCCTCGACTACTCTCGCGTCGAGTCAGGCGCGCTGCGTCTGGCGCCCGCCTGGATCGGGCCGGACGACCTGGTGCTGGACGTGATCCAGCGCCTGAAGCCAATCCTCGGCGGACATCCCATCGTCGCGGACATCCCGCCCGAGGTGGACGCGGCGTTCGTTGACGAGATCGCGCTCGGCGAAGCGATCGCCAACCTCATCGAAAACGCAGCCTCGCACACGCCTGCCGGCACAAACATCCTGGTGCGCGTCCGGCGCCCGGACGCCGCGCTCGAGATCGTCGTCGAGGACGACGGGCCAGGAATTCCGCTCACCGCGCTGCCGACGATCTTCGAGCCGTTCAACCGTACGGGAGGGTCGCCCCGCGCTCGGACGGGTGGGCTCGGGCTGGCCATTGCCCGCGGCATCGTCGAGGCGCACGGCGGCAGCATCCACGCCGGGAACCGGCGCGGCGGAGGGGCGCAGTTCACCATCACGCTCGTGCAGCGCCCGGTGCCCTCGCCGCTGCCCGATCAGGTGCACGCACGATGACGGGGCGCGGGGCGCGCATCCTGGTCGTCGACGACGAGCCACCCCTCGCCCGCGTCGTGCAGCGCAACCTCGCCTCGCGCGGGTTCGACACAGAGGTGGCCGCGACCGGCCTCCAGGCGGTTGAGGCATGGCGGCGATGGCGGCCCGACCTGATCGTGCTCGACCTCGGGCTTCCCGACATCGATGGCGTTGACCTGATCCGCGAGGTGCGCGCGTCGTCGAACGTCCCGATCCTCGTCCTGTCCGCGCGCGAGGGCGAGCGCGACAAGGTGCGCGCACTCGACGCCGGCGCGGACGACTACGTCTCAAAGCCGTTCGGCGTGGAGGAACTGCTGGCGCGGGTCCGAGTCGCGTTGCGCCACGCCGCACGCCCCGAGCGCGGCGTCGAGGCACGTTGGGAGGCCGGCGGCCTCGCGATCGACTTCGAGGGCCGAACCGTCTCCCTCGACGGGAAGCCGGTCCGCCTCACACCGACGGAGTACGACCTCCTGCGCGCGATGGTCGCGCACCCAGGCCGCGTGATGACCGACCGAGCGCTCCTCCAGGCCGTCTGGGGGCCCGAGTACGCCTCCGAGAACCACTACCTCCACGTCTACATCGGACGTCTCCGTCGCAAGATCGAACGCGACCCGCAGCACCCGCAGTTCGTCAGGACCGATCCGGGCGTCGGGTACCGCTTCGTCGTACAGGACGAGGATGGCCAGACCCGCGAGGCATGACGGCGCCGCCGGTGTCAGACCGCGTCCGCAACGCGTTGAGCGGCTATTGAGCGTCGGGGACGGACGATCTGGTTGAGGACGCGAGCGGCATCCGGACAGTGATGTTTTCCTCGCGACGCGCATGACACTACGCCGCATCCGCAAGGGCCACCGGCTGGGCGACCGATACGTCCGCATCTTCCGGCCCACCGCCGGCAAGTTTGAGCAGGACGAAGAGAACCGGCTCGTGGCGACCGAAGCCGTATTCGACCAACCGGCCGGCCTCAGGCGCTACTTCGAGCACATCTGGCGGTTCGTGGTCGGCGCGCGCCTCTCGAGTGCGATGGAGGCGCACGAGCGCCTCGGCGTGATCAAGGGCCTTGCCGTCTTCGCCTCCGACAACATCTCCTCGTCGGCGTACGCGACCGAGGAGATCATGCGCGTCCTCGTGCTCGCCGGCGCGGGCGCGCTCATGCTGACGATGCCGATCACAATTGCCATCGTCGTGGTACTGGTCGTCGTGGTGACGAGCTATCAGCAGACGATCAGGGCGTACCCCACCGGAGGCGGCTCGTACATCGTCGCAAGCGACAACCTCGGGCCCGTGCCAGGGCTCGTGGCAGCCGCGTCCCTGCTTACCGACTACGTCCTCACGGTCGCCGTCTCGGTCGCCGCCGGTGTCGCTGCTCTGACCTCGATCTTCCCCGCGCTCTTCGACGAGCGCGTCATCCTCTCGGTCGGGTTCGTCCTGCTGATCTGCCTCGGGAACCTGCGCGGGATCCGCGAGAGCGGCACGATCTTCGCCGCCCCCGCCTACCTCTATCTCGTCGCGATCTTCGGGCTCCTCGGCTACGGACTGTTCCGGTACGCGAGCGGGTCATTGCCCGAGTACACGGCGCCCGAGGAATGGGGCGCACCGGAGGGCGCCACGACGCTCGGTGTCCTGCTGATCCTGCGCGCGTTCTCGTCCGGGTCGGTGGCGCTCACGGGCGTCGAGGCTGTGTCGAACGGCGTCCCTGCGTTCACGCCGCCCGAGGCGAAGCATGCCCAACGAGTGTTGCTGCTGATGGGCGGGTTCTTCCTCACGATCTTCCTCGGGATGAGCTTCCTTGCGGGCCAGATCGGCATCCTCCCCGATCCGACCGAGCAGACGACCGTGATCAGCCAGCTCACGAGCGCCCTGGTCGGCGGCGGAAGCCCGTACCACTACCTCGTCCAGATCTCGACGGCGCTGCTGCTGATCCTCGCCGCGAACACGGCCTACTCTGACTTCCCGCGTCTTTCGAGCATCCTCGCGCGCGACGGCTACTGGCCCCGCCAGTTCCAGTACCGCGGCGACCGGCTCGCCTTCACTACCGGGATCTTCGTGCTCACACTGCTCGCGGGGGCATTGCTCGTCGTGTTCAGCGCGAGCGTCACCAGCCTGATCCCGCTCTACACCGTCGGCGTGTTCATCGCGTTCACGCTCAGCCAGGGCGGAATGGTCCGCCACTGGTGGAACCTGCGGACGACGGACCGGGGTTGGTGGCGGCGCGCCGCCGTAAACGCGGTCGGGGCCCTCGCCACGGGCGTCGTCGCGCTCGTCGTGGGGGTGGCGAAGTTCGCGCTCGGCGCCTGGATGGTGCTGATCCTCGTCCCCATCCTCATGGCGCTGATGATGGCGATCCACCGCCACTACCGCGGCGTGCAAGCCGCGCTGACGCTGGACGAGGTACCCGAATTCCCGCGGGTCGAGGCGCCGCAGGTGGTGGTCCCCGTGAGCCGGCTGGACTACGCGGCGTACCGCGCGGTCCGCTTCGCGCAGTCGATCTCGCCGGCCGTGACGGCGGTCCACGTCAGCGAGAGCGCGGCTGAGGCGGCAGCGATGCAGGCACGCTGGGACGCCTGGGACTCGGGCGTTGAACTGGTGATCGTGGAGTCGCCCTACCGCTCCCTGCTGCCACCGCTACTCGCCTACATCGACGCGGTCCGCGCGACTGAGGGCGACCGCCCCGTCGTGGTGGTCGTTGCGGAGTTCGTGCCGCGGTACTTCTGGCAGAATTTCCTCCACAACCAGGCGGCGCTCCGCTTGAAGGTGCACCTGCTCTCGAGGCCCAACGTGATCGTGGCCAATGTGCCGAGCCATTTCGGCGAAGCCACGCGACGGATCCGCGAAACGCCAGAAGAGTCATCGGCCGAGTCCGACCGGCTGGCCTAGTCGCAGCCTTGCCCTGTGAAACATCGTCGACATCGGTTGCGACGATGGGAGTCCGGAGCGTATGCTCCTGCCCGGTAGAACATTAGAACTGTTGACGTGCCATCGCGAAGCCGCGAGATGGAGGCGTCACGTGGAACCTTCGGAGCGGCCTCGCTCCCCCCGCCGCCCGGCGAATGCCCCCGCAAGGCGGCCCATCCGCCTCGACCTTCGCCGTGGTGATCCGGAACGAGCCGCCGACGTCGTGCAACGGCTGCTCGCCGAGTCCGGGCTGACACCTGATGAACGGGTCGAGGTGCTGGGCGGTGCGCTCGTCGTGGAGGCGCTGCGGCCGTATTGGACGGGCGCGCTCAGCGCCGAAGAGGCGCACGACGCGCTCCGCGCCGCCGACCCCGAACTTGCGGACGCCATCGAGGGTCTCGCCCCGATGCTCCTCGGGCACGCCGAGGTGCGGGCCGAGGCCGCCGCAGCCATCGAGGCGATTGGCGCTCTCCTCCGCTCGCGATAGCAACGCAACGCAAGGCGGCAAAGCGCAAGCCAAGCAAGCGCCAGATCCGGCTCGGCGGTTCGCCGGCTTCTCTATACTTAGTTGCTCACAGGTCACGTCCCTCAACCTGAGGAGGGGACTATGCCGCGAGCCATCTGGCGAGGCGCCATTTCCTTCGGGATGGTCTCGATCCCCGTGAAGTTGTACACGGCGACCGACAGCAAGGACGTCTCCTTCCGGCAACTCGCGAAGGAGGACCTCCAACCGATCAAGTACCTCCGCTGGTCGCCCACGCTCGACCGCGAGGTCCCCTTCGACGAGATCACGCGAGGGTACGAGTACTCCAAAGAACAGTACGTCATCCTCGACGAGTCCGACTTCGAGAAACTGCCCGTGCCGAGCAAGCACGTGATCACGATCACCTCGTTCGTCGATGGCAGCGAGATCGACCCGGTCTACTACGAGAAGGCGTATCAACTCGACCCCGAAGAGGTCGGGGTGAAGCCGTACGCGCTGCTCCTGAAAGCGCTCGAAGAGCGCGGCCTGGTCGCGCTGGGCAAGCTCGCGCTGCGGCAGAAGGAGCAACTCGTCTGCCTGCGCCCCGCGGACGGCCACCTCATGGTCGAGGTCCTCTATTACCCGGACGAGGTGCGTCCCTACGAAGGCACGGACGTCTCGGGCGTGGCCGTCTCGAAGCAGGAGTTGTCGATGGCGTTTGCGCTCATCGACATGCTGCGCGAGCCGTTCGACCCGTCCAAGTTCCACGACGAGTATCGCGACGCGCTGATGGCGATGATCCAGGCGAAGCTCGAAGGTGGCGAGGTCGTCACCGCCGAGGAGCCCGCCCCCGCGCCAACGGTCGACCTCATGGCGGCGCTGCGGGCCTCGATTGCCGCGACTCAAGCCCGCAAGGGCGCGCCGGAGGCCGCCGAGGAGCCCGCGTCGAAGCCGGAGCCTGCGCTGAGCGGTGCGACGCGCAGTCGCACGAAGAAGGCGGCAGAGGCGCTCCCCACCGACGAGGAAGCCCCCGCCAAGCCCTCACGTACCCGGAAGAAGAGCGCCTGAGCCGCCGCGCTGAGCCGCGTATCCTCGACACATGCCCGCGCGACGCCGCACACCTCCATCCCCGCCCGAGGGTGACGCCGCCGTCAGCGACGAGGCTGCGCTCGCCCGTTACCAGTCGATGCGCGACTTTCAGCAGACGGCGGAGCCTGCCGGCGAGACTGTGGTCGACCTCGGCCCTCCCGATCAACCGCTGACCTTCGTCGTGCAGAAGCACCGCGCGACCCGGCTGCATTACGACCTGCGGCTGGAGGTCGATGGCGTGATGCCATCGTGGCCGATCCCGCGCGGCCCGAGCGCGGACCCTGCCGACAAGCGCCTCGCCGTGATGACCGAGCCGCATCCGCTCGACTACGCGACCTTCGAGGGCATCATCGCGCGTGGCCAGTACGGCGCCGGCGAGGTCATCGTCTGGGACCGCGGCACCTACTCCCCGGACGAGACGGGCACGCTCGTCTTCGAAGACCGGGCCGAGGCGAACCGCCAGATGCGCGAGCAGATCGCCGCTGGCAAAGTCTCGGTCACGCTCCGCGGGCATCGCATGAAGGGCTCGTGGACGCTCGTCAAGACGAAGCAGGCGCCTGATTCGTGGCTCGCGATCAAGCACAAGGACGACGCCGCAACCGGCGTCGACCTCGCGAGCGCTTACGACGGCTCCGTGCTCTGCGGGCTGACGATCGCCGACCTCCAGGCCGGGAGCCGTCTCCCCGAACGCGAGATCGAGCCGCTGCTGGCCGCTGACCTCCCCGGCGCGAGGCGTGCGCCGTTCCTCGAAGGCATCGTGCCGATAGCCGCGACCCAGACGGCGAAGCCGTTCGACCGCGCGGGCTGGATCTTCGAGCCGAAGATCGACGGCGTGCGCGCGCTGATCACGCTGCGCGACGGCGCCGTGCGCCTGACCTCGAGGCGGGGGCTGGACATGACCGCGCAGTACCCGGCCCTCGCCGCGTCGCTCGAGAAGCAGCCGGCGAACACGCTCATCCTCGACGGCGAGATCGCGGCGCTCGACGAGCACGGAGTGCCTTCGTTCGAACGGTTGCAGCAGCGGATCAACCTCACGGACCCAACCGAGATCCGGGGTTTCGACCGCTCGCTGCCAGTTGTCTGCTACGTCTTCGACATCCTGTACGTGGACGGCGTCGACGTGAGCCGCGTGCCCCTCCTCGCCCGCAAACGGCTGCTCCAGCGCACGTTGTTGCCGACGCCCTGGGTACGCTTCGTCGAGCACACCGAGACCGATGGCGTGCGTGCCTACGAGGGGGCCACCGCGATTGGCCTGGAAGGCCTCGTGGCCAAGCGGGGCGACTCCCGGTACGAGTCGGGGACGCGGTCGTCGGCGTGGATGAAGGTGAAATCGCGCCTGACCAATGAGTTCGTGGTCACCGGATACACGCCGGGCTTGAACTCGCGCTCCTCCACCTTCGGCGCCCTCGTGATCGCGACGCGCGAGGACGATGGCCGCCTGGTTGGCGTCGGCCACGTCGGCTCCGGTTTCACCGAGGCAATGCTGAAGTCGTTGAAGAAGCGCCTGGACGCCATGCGCATCCCGACCTCACCGATGGTGAAGCCGCCCCCGGCCTCCGAGCGCGTCACCCACGTCCGACCTGAGCTCGTCGTCGAGGTCGAGTACACGATGATGACGGCGGACGG
>SCTU01000062.1 GCA_004297315.1 Dehalococcoidia bacterium
CACCGTCGACTATCTACTGACACGTCCCGAGGTGCGCGCCGACGCCATTGGCTATCACGGCGTCTCGATGGGCTGTCGCCTCGGCGTCCCCTTCATCGCGCTCGACCGCCGCGTGAAGGCGGCGTCGCTCTTCGTCGGCGGCACGGCGCCGTACTCCCGCTTCGTTGTCGAGGGCACGCCCTTCGCCGACCTCGCCGAGGAGGAAGAGCGGATCTTCGAACTGACCGACCCGGTCACCTTCGCCCCGCTCACCGCCCACGTGCCGAAGTTCGTCGCGAACGGGCTACAGGACAGCCTCGTGACGCCCGAGGGCGGGCAGCGGTTGCAGGCCGCGTTCGCGGAGCCGAAGTCGCTCCACTGGTTCGAGGGCAACCACGGCGACTCACCCGCTTCGTTGGTGGAAGCAGCGCGGCTCTTCCTCGCCCAGCACCTGGGAGCGCCTGTGACCGCAACGCGCTAACGCGCTGCAGCACCCGCCCTATCCCGAGTACGACCAGCCCGTATACATCGACGTGAGCGGATCGCCGGTGTGCTGCACCTCGCCGTAGAGGACGCGCGCCGTCACGAGGACGTGGTCGCCCGCGTCGACGAACTCCTGCGCGGCGCACTCGATGTAGGCGACGGCGTCGTCCAGGATCGGGCAACCTGGGGCGCGCTCGGAGAGCCGGTACTCGATGCCCGCGAGCTTGTCGTGCTGCTGGGCGGCGGCTTCGTCGCTCCGGCCGCGCACCTTCGCGGCGTTGGCGGGCTGGACGAAGCGCTGCGCGATCAACAGCCCGTCCTTCTGCGGCAGCAAGTTCACCGTGTAGTAGCCATGGTCGCGGATCCGCGCGAGCGAGGACGAGTCGCGTTCGAAGGCAGCGAGGACGAGGCGCGGCTCGAACGAGACCTGCATCACCCAGTCCGCGATCATCCCGTTTGGCTTGCCGTCGCGCGTCGTGCCGATGACGTAAATGCCGTAGGGCATCTCGTGCATCGCCTCGCGGACGAAGTCGTCCTCGGTCTTCTGGATCTTCCGCCCGACCATGCCGGCCCCCTTCGCTCGGGATCCAGCGTACCGCGGGGCGGCAGGCAGACTCGATCGGCGGCGTCGAGCGCTAGGCGGTGAGCCCGAACTCGCGCGCCACCAGTTCGTACGAGCGGATGCGGTCGGCGAAGTCGTAGGTGATCGTAAGGAGCACGAGTTCCTCCGCCCGGAACTCCTCGGCGAGGGCTTCGAGGCGCGCTTTCACGGTCGCGGGCGATCCCACCGCTGCCCGCGACATCGAGTAGGCGACGTAGTCGCGTTCGGGCTGGGTCAACTCGAACGCCTCGGCGACCTCGGGCGAGGGGACGAGGCCGCGCCGAAAGCGCCAGACGTACCGCACGTGCGCGAGGCGTTCCGCCTCGGCGTCGGTGGGTGCGCACAGCGCGGAGACGCCGACGGAGACCCGCGGCTCCGACGCCCACTTCGAGGGCTTGAAGTGGGTGCGGTAGAGCGCCACCGCCCGCGCGCCCAGTTCCGGCGAGATGAACTGCGCGAAGCAGTACGGCAGCCCCAGGCTCGCCGCGATCTGCGCGCCGTCCAGCGAGGAGCCGAGGCACCAGACCTCGGGCGTGCCATCGATCATCGGGCTGGCGTGGACGCCGAAGAACGGGTGGCCCTCCGGCAGCGAGTCGCCGAGGTAGCCGAGCAGGTCCTCGACCTGGTCGGGGAAGGCCTCCAGCGGCAGTGCGCCCGGCCCGTGCTCGAGCGCTTCCTTCGTCTGCATGCTGCTGCCCGGCGCGCGGCCGATGCCGAGGTCGATGCGGCCGGGGAAGAGCGCCTCCAGCGCGCGGAACTGCTCCGCCACCTTCAGCGGCGCGTAGTGCGAGAGCATGACGCCGCCGGAGCCGACGCGGATCGTCGAGGTCTGCGCCGCCACCGCCGGGATCACGACCTCAGGCGCAGCGCACGCCAGGCCGCCACTCGCGTGGTGCTCGGCGAGCCAGAAGCGCAAGTAGCCGAAGCGCTCGGCCGCCTGGGCGAGCAGGATCGACTCGCGCAGCGCCTGCGCGGCCGTCCCGCCCTCTCGGATCGGCGCCTGGTCGAGCACGCTGAGTCGCAGCGGTCCGCGGGGGGCTGGTCGGCTTCGCGAGGGCATGCGCTTCGTCCTTCTGGCCTTCCGATGGTAGCCGAGGGCGTGAGGGCTCGTGCTTCCCGGCTTGCCGGGGCATCATCGAACGATGAGCGACGAGCGCCCCCTGCCCGACCTGCACGACGCCGACGCCCGCGCCGTCGCCGGGATGGGCGGCGTCGTCCGCGTCTACGCGAACCCGAATCGCTGGTGGCAGAACGCGACGTTCGCGCTTCCGCTGCTCGTGACGGTGGTCGCGCTTCTCGTCGGCTTCGTCCTCGACTCCACCGAGGCGAAGGGGTTCGGGCTGTTCGGCCTCGCCGTCACCGTCTTCATGGTGCCGGTCGTGCTGCTGACCTGGCGAGGCACCGCCACCGCCGTTGTCCTCACGGCCGAGGGCGCGACGGCGCTCCACCTCGGCCAGCCGCTGCACGAGGTCCCCTGGGCAGACCTCCAGCGGATCGAGAAAGTCGAGTACCTCGGCAACACGCGGTACAAACTCGTCCACCACGACACCGAGTTCCTCACGATCGAGTCGGAGATCGAGGACGCCGCAGACCTCGTCGAGACCGCGTTTGCGCTCTCGGGCGTCCCCCGCCAGCACCCCGAGGACGCGATCTGACGCCGTCATGCGATGATTTCTGCCATGCCGGACCTCGCTTCGACACCGCCGTTCGACTTCACGCTCGCGACGCCCGAACGGGTGCGGGCGGGCGTCGAGGACGCGATCGCACACTGTGAGGCGATCCTCGACGCGGTCGCGCGGATTGAGGGCGAGCGGACGTTCGCAAACACACTCCAGCCACTCGACGACGTGGCGAACCTGCTCGCGCTCGCGAGCGGCGAGCACGGGTTCCTCACCTACGTCTCGGCCGACGCTGCGCTCCGCGACGCCGCGCTCGAGGCAGAACAGCGACTCGACACCTACGGCACCGCGATCGGGTTCCGCGAGGACATCGCAGCGGCCGTACGCGCGTACGCGGCGACCGACGAGGCGCGCAGGCTCGAGGGCTTGGCGGCGCGCTTTCTGGCGCACACGCAACGCGACCACCGGCGCAACGGCTTCGACCTCGACGCCGAGCGGCGCGCCCGCGTGCGCGAGCGGAAGGAACGCCTCGTCCGGCTGGGGGTCGAGTTCCGCCGCAATATCGACGAATACGAGGACGCCCTGCTGCTCCGCCTCGAGGAGCTGCGCGGGCTCCCGAACGGCTACATCGACCGCCTCGAAATGG
>SCTU01000063.1 GCA_004297315.1 Dehalococcoidia bacterium
GCGACCGCGTCGCAGATCGCGAGGAGGTCGCTGCGCAGCCGGGGGAGCAGCACCTCGGCCTCCGGGTCGCCGAAGCGTGCGTTGAACTCAACGACCTTCGGGCCCTCGGCGGTCACCATCATGCCGGGGTAGAGGACGCCCCGGAACGGGCGGCCGGCGGCGCGGAGAGCGTCGAGGGCGCGCTCCGTCACCTGCGTGCGGATCGCCTCCGCGGTCGGTGCGTCGAGCCAGCCGGGGGGCGAGTAGACGCCCATGCCGCCGGTGTTGGGGCCACGGTCGCCGTCGAGGGCGGGCTTGTGGTCGCAGGAGAAGGGCATGTGGCGCACGGTGACGCCGTCGGAAAACGCGTGCGCCGAGGTCTCGCGGCCGTACATGCGCTCCTCGATCACCACGCGGGCACCCGCTGCGCCGAACGCCCCGCCACGCATCGCGGCATCAATGGCGGCGACGGCCTGCTCCGGGTTGTCGCAGACCGTCACGCCCTTGCCAAGCGACAGGCCGTCCGCCTTCACGACGCACGGCCCGCCGAGGCCGCGCACGTACGCCGTCGCGCGGTCGGCGTCGTCGAACGCCTCGCTGGCGGCGGTGGCGATCCCGGCGGCGCGCATGAGCGACTTCGCGTATGACTTCGACCACTCGATCTCGTCGGCGGCCCTCGTGGGGCCGAAGGAGGCGATGCCAGCAGCGGTGAGCGCGTCCACGACGCCCGCCGCGAGCGGGTCATCCGGCGCGACGACGACGAGGTCAGCCTTGACGCGCTCGGCGAGCGCGGCCACAGCCGCCGGGTCGGTGATGCGGATGCCCTCGATGCCCTCGCCGAACAGCGCGGTGCCGGCGTTGCCGGGGGCGACCCACAGTTTGCCCATGAGCGGGGACTGCGCGAGCCGCCACGCGATGGCGTGCTCACGTCCACCCGAACCCAGCAGGAGGACGTTCATTCCCACTCGATCGTCCCAGGAGGCTTCGAGGTGATGTCGTACACGACGCGGTTGATCTCGCGCACCTCGTTGGTGATGCGGTTCGAGATCTTCGCGAGCAGGTCGTAGGGGAGGCGGGCCCAGTCCGCCGTCATCGCGTCCTCAGCCTCGACGCACCGAATTGCGACCGTGAAGCCGTAGGTGCGGAAGTCGCCCTGGACGCCGACGGACTTCGTGTCCGTGAGGACGGCGAAGGCCTGCCAGAGGTCGTAGTAGACCTGCGCCTTCTTGATCTCGTCCATCACGATCCAGTCGGCGCGGCGAAGGACGTCGAGCTTGTCGCGCGTCACCTCGCCGATCACGCGGATCGCGAGGCCCGGGCCGGGGAACGGCTGGCGGTAGACCATCTCGTCCGGCAGGCCGAGCTCTTTGCCGACGCGCCGCACCTCGTCCTTGAACAGGTTGCGCAGCGGCTCGATCAGAGTGAGCTTCATGTCCTTTGGCAACCCGCCGACGTTGTGGTGCGACTTGATCTTCACCGCGGCGTTGTTGCCAGTGGAGGCGGACTCGATCACGTCGGGGTAGGTCGTCCCCTGCACGAGGAAGTCGACGCGGCCCAGGGAACGCGTCTCGTCTTCGAAGAGGCGGATGAACGTCTCCCCGATGCGCTTCCGCTTCGTCTCCGGGTTCGTGACCTCGGCGAGCTGGGAGAGGAAGCGGTCGGTCGCGTCCACGTGGCGCAACTTAATCGCCATGTGCCTCGTGAACGTCTCGACGACGCGCTCCGCCTCACCCATCCGCAACAGGCCGTTGTCGACAAAGATGCACGTGAGCTGGTCGCCGACTGCCCGGTGCACCATCGCGGCCGCGACCGCGGAGTCGACGCCGCCCGAGAGCGCGCAGATCACCTGGCCGTCGCCGACGGCTTTGCGGATCGCCGCCACCGACTCCTCGACGAAGTTCCCGGCGGTCCAGTCGCCTCGACAGCCCGCGACGTCGAAGAGGAAGTTGCGGATCAGCGTGTCGCCCTGCGGCGTGTGGACCACCTCGGGATGGAAGAGGATGCCGAAGTACTTCGCGCCGTCCGTCATCACCGCGACGGGGGCGTTGTCGGACTGGGCGATACCTCGGAACCCCGGGGGCAACTGCGTCACCTTGTCGCCGTGCGAGGCCCACACCGGCAGCGAGGCGGGCAGGCCCTTCAGCAGCGGGTTGGCGGCCTCGGTCAGGTTCAAGATCGCGTGGCCGTACTCGCGTTCCTCCGAGGGCTCCACGCGGCCACCAAGAGTGTGCGTGAGCAGTTGCATCCCGTAGCAGATGCCGAGGACGGGGACGCCGGAGTTCACGACGTAGGCGGGAAGCGTCGGCGCGCCGGGGTCGTATACGGAGGAGGGCCCGCCCGAGAGGATGAACGCCTTCACACGCAAGTGGTTGAGTTTCGACGCCGGGGTGTCCCAGGGGACCATCTCCGAGTAGACGCTCGCCTCCCGGATCCGGCGCGTGATGAGCATCGAGAACTGCGAACCGTAGTCGAGGACGACGACGGTTTCGGGGGCGTTGGGGGCGGGCGTGAGGGCGGCGCCCGGCTCGCGCGCGCCCGCGACTTCGAGGTACGTTGCGACCTCGGTGTCGCCGGAAGTGCGAACCCGATCCGCCGGGGCGGAGATGTCGGTCGTATCGACCATCTGACTGCCTGACCGGGGGAGAACGCCGCTAGGCACAGATGGTACCGGGGCCGCCTCCGGGGGGTCAACGCGAATCTAGAACGGCCCCAACGAGTGTCGAGGAGTCACGTGAACGAATCGCTCGCCCACCTCCCTCGGAAAGTCGTCTCGGGTGGGATGTTGCTCCTCGACGAGGCCGGCCGCCTGTTGATCCTGAAGCCCACCTACAAGGACGGCTGGGAGATCCCGGGCGGGCTGGCCGAGGCCGGCGAGTCGCCCTGGCAGGCCGCCCATCGCGAGGTGCTGGAGGAGATCGGCCTCGACCGGCTGGCAGGGGCGCTGCTCTCGGTCGAGTGGCGCCCGCCGATGGAGCACGTGGGGGACGGCGTCCACTTCATCTTCGACGGCGGCCTCGTGACCGCGGCCGAGGCCGCCGCGCTGAGTCTGCAGGCGTCCGAGATCGCCGAGGCGCGGTTCCTGCCGCCTGAGGAGGCCTGTGCGCTGCTACCGGACCGCTTGGCCGCGCGCGTGCGTCCCGCGCTGGCCGTCCGCCCGCACGGCCCGCCGGTCTACCTCGAAGCCGGGCAGGTCCGAGGTGGCCCGGGGTTTCCGGGCGCGCAGACGGGGTGAGGTCGCGTCCCGCCGCGGGCCAGCAGCGCGGCCCTGCGATACGATTCGAATCCACGACGACGAGCGGTGAAGGGCCAGCGCGATGCGCATCGCCATCGGCAGCGACCACGCCGGCTTTGACCTCAAGGCGATCCTGACCGCCGAGTTGATCGCGCTCGGCGATGACGTCACCGACTACGGCACGGACTCGACCGAGTCGTGCGACTACCCCGACATCGCCGCCCCGCTCGCCACCGCGGTCGCGGCGGGCAAGCACGACTTCGGCGTGCTCATCTGCTCGAACGGCGTGGGCCCCTCGATCGTCGCGAACAAACTGCATGGGATCCGCGCGGCCGTGTGCCACGACACCTTCTCCGCGAAGCGCGCGCGCGAGCACACGGACGTGAACGTGCTCTGCCTCGGCTCCTGGGCGATCGGCCGCGGCGCCGCTTCCGAGGTGCTGCGCGCATTCCGCGACGCGCGCTTCGAGGGCGGCCGGCATGAACGCCGGCTGGCCAAGGTGAAGGCGATCGACGACCAGAACCGCGTTGCCCCCCGCGCGGGCGACTAGCCACCCATCTCGGCCGCCCAGTGAACATTCCGCCGCGGGCAGCGCGCGCGCTGAGCACGCTCGACGCGCTGCGAGGCATTGCGCAGGCCACGGCGCGGACGGCCGCGAAGCGCGGCTTCCCACGTGTCGAGGGCAGGACCGCTGTCCGCGGCCTCTCTGCGGAGGTGCAGGTCGTCCGCGACCACCACGGAGTCCCACACGTCTTCGCCGCAAACGAAGCGGACTCGCTCTTCGGCCAGGGGTTCGTGCATGCGCAGGACCGCCTCTTCCAGATGGCCGCGGCACGACGTCTCGCCTCCGGCCGGCTCGCCGAGGTGGCCGGGCCGAGCGCCCTCGGAAGCGACCGGTTCATGCGGCGCATCGGCCTGCACCGCGCCGCCGCGCGTGACGCGGCAGGGCTGGACGACGGCCATCGCGCCCTGCTGGCCGCCTACTGCGCCGGCGTGAACGAGGGCGCGCGCACGTTGCCGGAGCCGCCGCCCGAGTTCTCCGTGTTCGGCCCGTGGACGCCGTGGACACCGCAGGACGCGATGCTCATTGGACGCCTGGTGCTCTTCGGCTTTGCCGGGAATTGGGACACCGAACTGCTGCGTGAGCGGCTCCTGCGCGCGCTCGGCCCGGAGCGCACCGCGCAGTTGGACCCCGCGCACCCGTCCTCGGGGACCGTCACCGGGGCAACGCATCTCGGCGGGGCCGTGGAGCGGCTCGCGCGTGCGTACCGCGATGCGGTCGCGCACGGCCTCCCGCACGGAGGCGCCTCGAACGCCTGGACCGTGGATGCCACGCGCTCGGTCTCGCGGGCGCCGCTGCTCGCCTCCGATCCCCACCTCGAGGTGCGCATCCCTGGGCTCTTCCACGTCACACACGTGCGTGGCGGCGTGCTGAACGCGGCTGGCGCGGACATTCCGGGCGTCCCCGGGATCGCGATGGGCCACACGGCCGAGATCGCGTGGGGCATCACCGCTGGCATGGCAGACATCGCCGACTGCTACGTCGAATCGTTCGACCCGGCGTCGCCGCGCCATTACCGCACGCCAGATGGCTGGGCCGAGGCCGAGGAGGTCATCGAGCGGATCGACGTCCGCGGCGCGGCGCCCGTCGATGAACGTGTCCTGATCACGCGCCACGGCCCGGTCATCGGGCCCGCCATCGAGGGTGAATCACGCGCCATCGCGCTGCGTTCGACGGCGCTTGAGGCAGGCGACCTGATCGAGGCGTTCTTTGCCGTCACGCACGCGCACTCCGTCGAGGAGTTCTCGGCGGCCCTCGACCGCTGGCCGGGGACCGCTTTCAACTTCGTCTACGCGCACCGCGATGGCAGCACGGGCTACCGGCTGGCGGGGCGGATCCCGCAGCGCGCGGAGGGCGAGGGACTACTGCCCGCCTCCGGCGAGCGTTCGCCCGGCCCACCGCCGCCCTGGCCGCCCGCGGCGATGCCTCGCCTCGCCTCGCCGGGCGCGGGCTACATCGTCAGCGCAAACCAGGCTCCCGGTGGCAATCTCGAGCTCGGCGAGGAATGGTGCGAGCCCGTCCGCGCCCAGCGGATCACAGCGCTGATCGAGGCGCAGGCGCTGCACGACACCGGCTCGTTCCAGGCGATCCAGACGGACCGGCACAACGCGAACCTGGTGCGCCTGCGTGACCTCCTGCTCGCGCGGGGCGCGGTCGCCCAGCCCGAAGGCCCGATCCTCGAACGCTGGGACGGCCGCCTCGACCCGGCCAGCGCAGGGGCGGCGGTCGTACAGGCTGTTTACCGCGAACTGGCGCGCGCGATGGCGCTCCGGGCGGCCGGGCCGTCAGCCGACACCGTGCTCGGCCACGGACTGTCGGGCGTCTCCTCGCTTGGCTCGTTCCATTTCCGCGTACAGGGCGAACTCGTGACCGCGGCGGAGACGGCCGCGGCGCCCTGGTTCGACGGCGGAGCCGACCGCGACCGCCAACTGGCCGGCGCTGCGGCGAGGGCAGTGGAGCGCCTGCGCCGCGACCTCGGAGACGACCTCGCCCGCTGGCGCTGGGGCGCGATGCACCAGATCGAGTTCACGCACCCGCTGCGGACGGTGCCGGGGGTGGGCAAGTGGCTCTCCCGCGGCCCGTATCCCTTCGGCGGTGACGTGAATACCGTCGTGCAGGCCGCCGAGGCCGTGTGGCGACAGGACGGCCGCGTGCTCGTCGCGCCGGGGTACCGCCAGGTCGAACACCTGGC
>SCTU01000064.1 GCA_004297315.1 Dehalococcoidia bacterium
TTCACGGGGATCTGTTCGTCCACCATCGTGGCGATCTCCTGGAAGGTCATCTGGAAGCCGCCGTCGCCGCAGATCGTCCACACCTGGCGGTCGGGGCAGGCGACCGCTGCACCCATCGCCGCCGGCACTTCGAACCCCATGGTCCCGAGGCCGCCCGAGGTGATGAACTGCCGCGGCCGGCCGATGTTCATGAACTGCGCCGCCCACATCTGGTGCTGGCCGACTCCGGTCGTGAAGACGGCCTCGCGCCCGGCAAACTCGGCGATCTTCGAGACCACGTACTGCGTCGTCAGTTCGTCCCCCGGCGGCACCGACATCGAGGCGCGGTGGCCGTCGCGGATCTCGTTGATCCAGCGCAGCCACTCCACGTGCGAGTGGCGGTCGATGGCGTTTGTGAGTTGCCTCAGCACGTGCTTCACGTCGCCGATCACCGGCAGCGCCGTCGGCAGGTTCTTGCCGTGTTCGGCCGGGTCGATGTCGACGTGGATGATCTGGGCCGTCGGGTTCATGTCTTGGAACCGGCCCAGCGCGCGGTCGTCCATCCGCATCCCCAGGCCGATGATCACGTCCGCGCTGCTGGCCGCATGGTTGGCCCAGTAGGAACCGTGCATTCCCATCATGCCGTAGGAAAGGACGTGCTCCGGCGGGATCGAGCCCAGCCCGAGCAGCGTGTTCAGGATCGGGATGCCGCCGCGCTCCGCGAACGTGCGCAACTCCTCTGTCGCGTCCCCCAGCAGGATGCCGTGCCCCGCGAAGATGATCGGGCGCTCTGCGTTGTTGATGATCGCCGCGGCGCGCTGCACGTCCGCCACCGAGGCCTCGCCGGGCACTCGATAGCCGCGCACGAAGACGTGCTCCGGCCAGACGAACTCGGCTTCCTCCAGGAAGACGTCCTTCGGGATGTCGATGTGGACCGCGCCCTTGCGGCCGGTCATCGCCAGGTACGCCGCCTCCGCGAACGCAGGCGCGAGGTCCTCGGCGCGCATGATGAGGTAGTTGTGCTTCACGATCGGCATCGTGATGCCTGTGATGTCGGCCTCCTGGAAGCCGTCACGGCCCAGCAGGTTACGCGCGACGTTTCCGGTGATGAACAGCGTGGGGACGCTGTCCATGTGCGCGTTCGTGATCGCGGTGACGAGGTTCGTCGCGCCCGGGCCGGAGGTCGCCAGCGCCACGCCCAGGCGGCCCGAGGCGCGCGCGTAGCCGTCAGCGGCGTGGCCGGCGCCCTGTTCGTGCCGCACGAGGATGTGCCGCACCTTCGGGTGGGCCGGGAAGCGGTCGTACAGCGGCAGGACCACGCCACCGGGGTATCCGAAGACCGTGTCCACGCCCAGCCGCTCGAGGCAGGTCAGGACGATGTCGGCGCCGCTCATCTTGGTCATCGGATGGTCCTTCGTTGGGTCGCGGCGCCCAGGCCGCGTGGGTCACGTCTCGGGATACGAGGAAGCCGCTCGGCACGCGAGCGGCACAGGCGACGTCTGCGAGCGCAGGCGCCGCCTAGGTAAGTACGAGTACGAGGACGAGGCCGCCGAGGAGGGCAGCCTGCGAGGCGTCGGCGATGGGGGAAGTCAGATTCGCCATAACCATGTGAGTGTGTGGGAACCGCGGGCTGCCGTCAACTCAGCGCTGTCCCCGATCTTGCGTCCCGCTTGACACGTAAGCATTTCCTTACTGATAATTCAGTCATGCTACTGGCCCCCGAACGCGATCCTGAGGTGTTTGGCGCGATCAGTCACCTGAAGCGCCGCCAGATGCTCGACCTCCTCGCCGACGGGGAGCGTCCCGTACACGAGCTCGCCGGGCATTTCGAGATCAGCCGGCCGGCCGTCTCGCAGCATCTGCGCATCCTGCTCGATGCCGGGCTCGTGACGGAACGGCGGCAGGGCCGCCAGCGACTGTATTCCCTGGCGCCGGAACGCCTGGAACCGGTGCGCGACTGGATCTCGCACTACGAACGGTTCTGGGACCGCCATCTGCAGCGGCTCCAGGCACAGGTCGCGAAGGAGGGCGAATCATGACCGAGAGCATCCGCCGAGAGCTCACGTTTCCGCAGTCCCCGGAGACCGTTTGGCGCGCCCTGACGGACAGCGCCCGCATGGCCGAATGGCTGATGCCGAACGACTTCGAGCCCCGCGTCGGGCACCACTTCACGTTCCGCACGCAGCCGAACCCGCAGGCCGGCTTCGACGGCATCGTGCACTGCGAGGTGGTCGAGTGCACCCCGCCGGGCCGGCTCGTCTACACGTGGGCGGGCGGCGGCGTCGACACGCGCGTGACCTACCAGGTGGAACCGGAGGGCGCTGGGACCCGCCTGCACTTCGAGCAGTCCGGCTTCGACCTC
>SCTU01000065.1 GCA_004297315.1 Dehalococcoidia bacterium
AGGCGGGCGTCCGAGCAGGCCGTCATGTTCCAGGTGGCCGGGAACGCGCCGCCGCTGACAAAGTTGACCAGCCCCGGCAGAGGCGTGATGGGCGTCCAGGGACGGCTCACACGCACGGTGACGCTGGTCCCGCGTCCGGGGTGGCCACTCGCGGCGTCTTCGTAGGTGATCGCGAAGGCGGTGCCGTTGGCGCATGAGAGGAAGCCGCTGCTCATCTCCCGCGCGCGCCATTGGATCGAGTTCGTGGCGCAGACGTCACTCGGGAGGTTGGCCACCGCGGCCCAGCGGGCGGCTTCGGACGTGGCGTTGTTCACGGTGATGTGGGCGTAGAAGGCGGCGCCGAACTCTGCCAGCGCCATGATCACGAGCAGGACGAAGGGAAGGACGAGCATGAATTCCACGGCGGACTGACCGCGCTGGTGGCCTTTCATGGGTCGCTTCCCTTCGCCCTCGCACAGGCGCTACCCGATGGGGGTGCTGGTGAAGAGGCCGGTGACCGCGTTGAGGGCGCCGCTGATGGCGGTGCCGAGGTTGGTCATGGCGACGAGGCCGAAGATGCCGACGACGATCACGCCGAGCACCAGGATGTACTCGATCGTGCCCTGGCCCTCTTCGCTGGCGCCGAAGATCGACTTGATGTGGTTCATGACTGCCTTGAGCATGTGCGGGTCTCCTTACGCCGTTGCGATATGCAGACGGCGGTTCTGGTTGAGTTCGTCCATGTGCAGCACGGTGGGAGAGTTAGATCCCGGGACGCCCACCGCACTCGTCGCGCCCAGGGACCAGGTCAATGTCGCGCGTTGGATCGACCGGCTGCTCCTCTCGCGTGTGGTACGACCGTGGGTGTTCCTTCGGTGTCCTGCATGAAAGTTGGCTCGCCTGCATATCGTCCCTGACGCTTTGTCAGGAGTTTCTTGTGATGGCGGCCACGAAAGTCAGGAATGCCAAATCAGGAATGGCTTGGAGCCTCGATGAGGAAGCGCGCATCGCCCAGAAGGATCACGTCGCCGTCCTCGAGGCTTGCCCAGGTCATCGGGAAGTCATTGACGAGGCAAGCGGCGGCCCGCGGGGCGATCACGTGGATCAGGATCACCCCCTCGCGCTGCCAGATCAGCGCGTGCTGAGGCGCAATCCCCAACTCCGCACTCAACACGAGTTCGCAGTTGGGATGACTGCCGATGCTGATCGGCACCGTCTGGATCGGGACCCGCCGCCGCCCGACCGCCGACTCCAGGACGAGGTAAGCCTCCACGCGTTCCTGGACGAGCGGCACCTCCACGTGAGTGGGGTGCGACGGCATCGCGGAATCCTCGGGCGTGACTGGGGACGCCTCGGTAGCGCGCGGGCCGACGGCGAGCCGGCGGCCGACGTCGATCGAAACCTCGGACTGCTCGGGGCCGGTCTCCTCGCGCAGAGTCTTGACCAGCGCGGAGAGTCGATCTGAGTTGAAACGCAGTTTCGCCCCGGCGTACAGCGCGAGCCATGCGGCGGCCCGCGTCACCCACAGCAGCAAGGCCAGCGCCGCCGCGCCGAGGAAGTTGATCAGCGCGCTCAATGCCACCCAG
>SCTU01000066.1 GCA_004297315.1 Dehalococcoidia bacterium
TCGAGGAGGACTATTGCCATTCGGCGGTACGACGCGCCATACCGCGACGAAGGTTCTCCACGTATTGCTCCCCGTCCACCTCGCGGTCTGTCCACGCGCCGGCGCTCTCGTGCAGCACGCGTATCCGCTCGTTCGGGGTGGTGTCTCCGTAGCAACGCACGAGGGCGCGGCGCACCAGTTCCGCCAGCCCGAGCCCGGTGCGGCCCGATTCGTCCAGCAGGCGTTCGTACTGCTCGTCGGTGAGGGTGATCTGTGTACGGTGACTCATAGTGATGTAACTATACATCACTCGATCTCGCGTCGCAAGAAATGATCAGTTATGTCCTGACCGGCTCCTCCCGCCGCGCTGCTGCCGGCGGTCCGGGCGGCGCGTGGCCTCGCGCATTCGCGCCTGTTTCGCCTCCTGGTTGAGGCCTCGCAGGCCCTCCGGGACGCCGTCGCCTGTCTGCTCGCGCCGGAGCTCGATGATCTGGTCGCGGATGAGGGCGGCGCGCTCGTAGTCGAGCTCCTTGGCGGCCGTCTTCATCTGCCGCTCCAGGTCCGCGATCATCCTCGCGAGTTCGTCCTTTGGAAGGTCGGCGGCCGTGACGTAAGTGCCCGGTTCCTCGGCCACGGCGGCGCGGAGGCGGTCGCCGATGTCCCGGATCGTCTTTTCGATGCCCGCCGGGGTGATCCCGTGCTGCTCGTTGTACGCGCGCTGGATCACGCGACGGCGCTCGGTCTCGTCGAGGGCAAACCGCATCGAGTCGGTGACCCGGTCGGCGTACATGATCACCTGGCCGCGAGGATGCCGTGCGGCCCGGCCGATCGTCTGGACGAGCGAGCCGCCGGATCGGAGGTAGCCTTCCTTGTCGGCGTCGAGGATGCAGACGAGGGACACCTCGGGCAGGTCGAGGCCCTCGCGAAGCAGGTTGATCCCGACGACTACGTCGTGCACACCCAGGCGGAGGTCGCGCAGAATCTCGATGCGCTGGAGCGTGTCGATCTCGGAGTGCAGGTACATCGAGCGGACGCCGACCTCCTGCAGGTAGTCGTTGAGGTCCTCCGCCATCTTCTTCGTCAGCGTCGTCACCAGGACGCGCTCGCGCCGCTCGATACGTTCGCGCACCTCCCCCAGCAGGTCGTCGATCTGGCCTTTCGTCGGGCGCACCGAGATTTCTGGGTCGATGATCCCCGTGGGCCGGATGATCTGCTCCGCAATGTTCTGTGACGCTTCGATTTCGAACGGCCCCGGCGTCGCCGAGACGTAGATCACCTGGTTGATGTGCTTCTCGAACTCCTCGAAGTTCAGGGGGCGGTTGTCGAGGGCGGACGGGAGGCGGAAGCCGTACTCGACCAGCGTCTCCTTGCGCGACTTGTCGCCGAGGTACATGCCGCGCACCTGCGGCACCGCAATGTGCGATTCGTCGATGAAGAGCAGCCAGTCCGAGGGGAAGTAGTCGAGCAACGTCCACGGCGTCGACCCCGGCGGCCGTCCCGCGAGGTGGCGCGAGTAATTCTCGATGCCCGAGCAGTAGCCCGCCTCGCGCAGGGTCTCGAGGTCGTAGCGGGTGCGCTCTTCGAGCCGCGCGGCCTCCAGAATCCGGCCGGCGCCCTTCATCTTTGCCAGTTCGGCCTCGAGTTCCGCCTCGATGCTCGCGATCGCCGCCTCCATACGGTCTTTCGAGGTGACGAAGTGCTTGGCGGGGTAGACCGAGACCTGGTCGGACTCGTTGAGGATCTCTCCGGTCAGCGGGTCCAGCGTCACGATCCGCTCGACCTCGTCCCCGAAGAAGTCGACGCGCACGGCGAGATCCTCGTAGGCCGGGTAGATCGTGAGCGAGTCGCCGCGGACACGGAACGTGCCGCGCACAAGGTTGAGGTCGTTCCGCGCGTACTGCATGTCGACCAGTTGCCGCACTAGCGAGTTGCGGTTCACGTGGCGTCCCACCCACAATTTCTGGACGAACGACTCGTACTCCCCCGGCTCGCCCAGGCCGTAGATGCACGACACGGACGCCACGATGATCACGTCGCGCCGCTCGAAGAGCGCACGCGTCGCTGCGTGGCGCATCTTGTCGATCTCTTCGTTGATGTCCGCGTCTTTCGCGATGTAGGTGTCGGTGCGCGGGACGTACGCCTCCGGCTGGTAGTAGTCGTAGTAGGAGACGAAGTACTCCACCTCGTTCTTTGGAAAGAACTCGCGGAACTCCTGCGCTAGTTGCGCCGCGAGCGTGCGGTTGGGCGCCAAGACGAGCGTGGGCCGCTGGTAGCGCTGGATCACGTTCGCCATCGTGAACGTCTTGCCCGTCCCGGTCGCGCCTCGCAGCGTCTGCGCGCGAAGCCCGCCGTCGAGCCCGCCGACCAGCGAGTCGACAGCCTCCGGCTGGTCGCCGAGCAGCCGGAAATCGGAGATGAGCTCAAAGGCCTTTGAGGGTGCCTCGGGCGGGCGGGTAGGCTCGGTGGTCACGGGCGTCCTCATTCGCGCCTGCCGGTCGGGAACGCGAACTATCAGTTTACGCCGGCGCGAGAGCCTAGAACAGATGTGCGCGCAAGCCTGCGGTCAGCGGCTGGCGGGCGCCGCGGGGGTGCCGGCGCTGGCCACCCCGAGCCCAAAACGGTGTACGCGGTTCTTCCCCGCCCGCTTCGCCTCGAACAGCGCCTCGTCCGCTTGCGACATCAAGACGTCCGAGTCGGCATTCTGGGGCAGCGGCAGCGAGGCCACCCCGACCGACAGCGTGAAATGCTGTGGCGGGTCGCCCGCTGGGGGGAAGTGGCCTGAACGGAACTCGAAGGCCTCGATGGCCGCCCGCAGCTTCTCGGCCGCCGGCGCGGCGTGTTCGCTGTCCGTCTCCGGCAGGATGACGACGAATTCCTCGCCGCCGTAGCGGGCCGCCAGGTCCGACTCGCGCAAGTTCTCGCGGATGACCTTCGCCGTCGCCGAGAGGACGTAGTCACCGAAAGCGTGGCCCCCCAGGTCATTCGCCTGCTTGAAATTGTCGAGGTCGATCATCAGCACGGAGAGATCCCGGGCGTACCGTCGCGCGCGCCGGAACTCGACGCCCAGCGCCTCGAAGAGCGCGCGTCGGTTCCACAGTCCGGTGAGCGAATCGGTCGAGGCGAGTTTCTCCAGCTGCGCAGTCGCCTCGCGCAGCGCGGCCGCCGTGCGCACGAGCCGTCGTTCGCGTTCGAGCGACTCGCGCCCGTCCAGCAGCAACTGTGCGATCAGCGCCACCAGCATCACGATGAGCGCGATCACCAGGACCTGGGCAGTCCGCGCATGGCCGGTGAGGACGAACGGAGCGAGGAGCATCACGGCTACGACCGCGCCCGCAACGAGCGCGCCCCGGCTGCGCAGGATCGCCCGGATGCGCCAGGTCATGCCTCCACCTCGCGCTCGCGTGGCGATGGAGTCCGCCCTTGCCCCTCGAGCGCGGCGCGGACGAGCCCCTCGAGCGTGAGGGCCTCTGGCCGCTCCTGCATCGCGGCTTGCACGATCCGCTCCGCCTCGCGCCGCGCGTACTGGAGGGCGATCAGCGCCTCCACCGCGTCGTCGCGCAGGTCCGAGGCGATCCCGGCGGCAGCGAACGCCTCAATGTCATCGCCCGCGAGGGTCGCCTCGGCGGTGACCTTGCCTGAGAGCTGCGCGACGATCGTCTGTGAAAGGCGCGCGCCGATACCGGGCAGTTGCTGGATCGCCTTGACGTCGCCGGCCTCGATCCACCGGGCAATCTCCGCGACCGGGTGTGTCAGGGCGCGCACCGCCTTCGTCGGGCCGACGTCAGGCACCTCGATGAACTTGCGGAAGAAGTCGCGCTCTTCGAGGTGACGGAAGCCCACGATCAGTGGCTGCGGGTTCCGCTCCGAGACGTGGTAGTACGTGTAGAGCGTCGTCTCCGGCAGGTCGAGGACGGAAGCCACCCACGCGGCGGCATACAGCGGCACGCGTACCTCATACGTCACGCCGCCAGCGACCTCCAGCCACGCGATGGCAGTCGTCTCGTCCCAGCGAGTGATCGTGCCTCGCAGTGCGGCGATCATCGCGCCATCGCCTCTTCGAGCCGCGCGTCGGCCAATCGGGTCAGCGCGATCGCGATCGCGTCCGTGATGTCGAGGGGGCCGGGGAGTTCGGTGAGGCCCAGGTGGACAAGCACCATTTGGTGCACCTGTTCCTTCGGCGCTCCCCCGTGGCCGCAGACGGACTCCTTCACGGCGGCGGGAGTGTATTCGAACACCGGGAGTCCGGAGGTGGCGGCGGCGACCATCGCGGCGGCGCGCGCCTCCCCGATCGACATCGCAGAGCGGACGTTCTCGGCGACGAACTGCTGCTCGATCGCCAGTTCGTCCGGGTGGTATTCGAGGATCAACCCGCGCACGCAGTCGAAGATGCGGGCCAGCCGCTGGGCGCGGGGGACATTGGCGCGTTGGCGGAGTGCGCCGCTATGGATGAGCGCCCCGCCGGAGCCGCGCGGCTCCACGACCCCGTAGCCGGTGACCGCAAGGCCCGGGTCGATCCCGAGGACTCGCCGCACGGACGGCGTCGAGGTCCCGGACACGGGCTCGTCAGTCCGCCGCGGCGAGGACCGCGTCGCTGATGACGGCGTTCGAGTAGACGCGCGAGACGTCGTCCAGGTCGTCCAGCTTCTCGAAGAGGCGCAGCGCGGCCTCGCTGTCCTTTTCGTTCAGTTCGACCTTGGTCTTAGCGATCGGTGCGAGTTCCGCGCTTTCGACCGTGACGCCCTGCGCCTCAAGCGCCTCGCGCACTTTGTGCAGGTCGGACGGCTCCGTGATCACGTCCATCGTCCCGTCGCCGAGGTCGATGTCGACCGCGCCGGCCTCGATCGCCAGCATCTGCATCTCGTCGAGGTCTTTGCCCTCGGTCTCGACCGTGATCAGCCCGCGCGGGTCGAACTGCCAGCCGACGGCGCCCGCCTCGCCCAGGTTTCCGCCGCCGCGCGAGAAGGCGTAGCGCACCTCGGCGACAGTGCGGTTTCGGTTGTCGGTGACGGCCTGCACGATGACCGCTGTGCCGCCGGGGCCGTAACCCTCGTAGGTCACTTCCTGGAGGTTGGCACCTTCACCGCCGCCGATGGCCTTCTTGATCGCCCGGTCGATGTTCTCGCCGGGCATGTTGGCGGCGCGTGCCTTGAGGACGGCGAGCCGCAGCGCGGCGTTCGCATCCGGGTTCGGGTCACCCTGGCGCGCGGCCATGGTGATGTCGCGGGCCAGCTTGGTGAACAGCTGCCCCTTCTTGGCGTCCGTGGCCGCCTTCTTGTGCTTGATCGAGGACCATTTGGAGTGACCCGACACTCAAGACCCTCCGGCGCGCGAGGTGATGGCTAGGGCGGAGCGGGCCGGCCCGATGGCGTCCGCTTCCTGAACGCGAGCGTAGCACAGGGGTTCGGCGGGGACAGGTGCCGCGGGACGGGGGCAGCCCCGCCGCCGGGCGGTGTCTCAAGCGCTCAGGACGGTGTTGTCGATGAGGCGCGCGCCGCTGAAGCGCACCGCGACCGAGAGCAGCGCGCTCCGACGGACCGCGCCGGTCTGCTCCTCCAGCGTCTCGGTGTCCGCGAGAGAAACGTACTCCGGGCGCGCGAGCGGCTGCGCCTCGATCTCCGTTTGCACGAGATTGCGCAGGGCGTCGGCGTCTCGCTCCCCCTCGGCCCACGCACGCTCCGCCCGCTTCAGCCCGCGCGAGATGCCGAGGGCCTGGGTGCGTTCCTCGGGTGAGAGATAGACGTTGCGCGAGGACATCGCGAGCCCGTCCGGCTCCCGGATGATCGGGCAGCCAACGACCTCGACGGGGAAGAGCAGGTCGCGGGCCAGGCGTCGGATCACCATCAACTGCTGTGCGTCCTTCTGGCCGAAGTAGCCCCGGCACGGCCCCGCGATGGTGAACAACTTGCTCACGACCGTCGCGACGCCGTCGAAGTGCCCGGGGCGTGCCGCGCCTTCCAGGACGCGAGACAGCGGGCCCACCGAGACCGTCGTGCAGGCGCCCTCGGGGTAGATCTCGTCCACCGACGGCGCGAGCACTAGGTCAACGCCTTCCGCGGTACAGGCCTCCAGGTCGCGAGCCTCGTCGCGTGGGTAGCGGGTGAAGTCCTCGTTCGGCCCGAACTGAGTGGGGTTCACGAAGATCGTGACCGCGACGACGTCGCACTCCGCGCGCGCGAGGCGCATCAGCGAGCGGTGCCCCTCATGCAGGTAGCCCATCGTGGGTACCAGCCCCAAGCCGCGTGCGCCTGGCGCGGCCGCGAGCAGGCGGTCTCGGGCGGCGCGAAATTCCGAGACGGTGCGCGCGACGATCATCGAAGGCCCCGAGCGGTGCTGCGCCGTCGCGATGTGACTAGTCGGCAACCTGTCGCTCGGCCTGCTGCTCCACGCGGGCGTCGGGCGCCTCGTGTGCTTCGCGCAGGACGCGTTCCGCGTGGGTCATGTCGTCCTCGTCGGACGGCGTCATGCGCCGGATCAGTTCCAGCGCCCGCTCGTCCATGTAGAAGGACTCCGCCGCAGTCGGGAACGAGCCGTCCTCGACTGCCTCGCGGTAGTCCCGGAGGCCCTCCACCATCAGCGATCCGACGTCCGCGAAGCGCCGGGCGTGCTTCATCTCGCGGTCCTGCTGGATGGCGAGGATGTCGTGCAGCACCTGGACCTGTCCCGAGGTGAACGGGCCCGAGCCGATGCCGATCGTCGGCACGCTGACCCGCTGCGTGATCATGTGCGACAGCGCCGTGGGGACCAGTTCGAGGACGATGGCGTACGCCCCGGCCTCTGCGAGTGCCTTCGCGTCCGCGATCAGGCGGACCGCTTCGCGCGGGGTGCGGCCCTGCACCTTCCACCCGCCGAGCGCGTTCACGCTCTGCGGTGTGAGGCCGATGTGGCCCATGACCGGAATGCCCGCCTCGACCATCCGCGCGACGGATTCCGCCGAGCGCTGACCGCCCTCGAGTTTGACCGAGCCGCAGCCGGTCTCCTTCATCAGCCGGATCGCGGAGTCGAGCGCCTGCTGCCAGCCCGACTGGTAGGAGCCGAACGGCATGTCGACGACGACATGCGCGCGCTTGGCGCCACGCACCACCGCCTTGCCGTGATGGATCATGTCCTCCAGCGTGACCGGCAGTGTGGAGTCGTATCCCAGCACCGTCATCCCGAGGGAGTCACCCACCAGGATGAGCGGGAGCCCTGCCTCGTCGACTGCCTTCGCCGTTGGGTAGTCGTAAGCCGTCACCATCGTGATCGGCTTGCCCTGTTCCCGCATCCGCTGGATGTCGAGGATCGTGAATGCGCGACTCGCGGGCTGCTTCGACATTCAAGTGCCCCAATCAGTCCCGGTCGTACGACGATCCGGGCTCAGGCACCGCTGGACGGACTCCTCCCGGCGATCCCGCCGTCGCTGCCCGGGATGGGTCAGCGCGGCTACCGAGTGGATTCCGCTGTCAGTATAGAAAAGCCGGGAAGCGCGTCAAACGGGCCCCCCAAGCTGACTGTCAGCCGGCCAGCCACTCCTCGACCGAGGGAATGCCCGCGAGTCCGGTCGCTGCGCGGGTCGCCTTCACGATCGCGCGTGATGTAGCCAGCGCGGCCATCGCCTCCAGCGCCGTGATCCCGTCGGCCGGGCCGTCCACCTCGCCGGTCGCCAGCGCGAAAACGGTGTCTCCGTCGGCATGGGTGTGCACGGGCCAGATCGCGTGCGCGAAGCCGTCATGGGCGACCGTGGCGAGGCGGTTCGCCTGCGCCTTCGTCAACCGCGCGTTCGTCGCGACGACCGCGATAGTCGTGTTCCCACCCGGTTTCGCCAGGTCGTCGGCGGGCGTCTCGTCGGGCGGTGGCCATCGCCGCCCGGTGCGCAGCAGGCGCGCGGGATCGAGGAAGGTGCCCGGCCGGTCGCCGCGCGGAGCGGCGACCCAGCGCCCACGGCCGTCGCGGATCGCACCCCCGGCGTTCACGACCACGAGCGCCGCGACCACGACGCCCGTGTCCAGGCGCTCCGAGGCGGTGCCGAGGCCGCCCTTCAGCAGGCGCTCGCGCCCCCCGATCTTCGCGAGGGTGGCGCCGGTGCCAGCCCCTACCGATCCTTCGGCCATGTGCCCGCCTCGTGCCGCTGCGGCGGCGCGATGCCCCGCTGCCACGTCCGGCCACGCCGGCCTGCCCGTGGGCAGGTCGAAGATCACGGCGGCGGGGACGATCGGGATCACGTGGTCGCCGAAGGTCACCCCGACGCCTCGCTCGTGCAGGTACCGTGCCACTCCGCTCGCGGCTTCCAGGCCGAAGGCGGACCCGCCAGTCAGCAGGACGCCGTGCACCTCCTGCACCGCGTTCTCCGGGCGGAGCAGGTCCGTCTCGCGCGTCCCGGGCGCGGCGCCTCGGACGTCCACACCCCCAACCGTGCCCTTCGGGCAGAGGATGGCCGTGCAGCCGGTTGCTGCGCGGCGGTTGGTCCAGTGGCCCACGCGGATGCCAGCGATGTCCGTGATCGCGTCGAGCAGCGGTGGTGAGGGCGGGCGCCGGGCAGGCACCCGGCTAGACGGCGCGGGCGGCCAGCACGCGCGCCGGGATCACGTGCTCGTAGAACTCCACTACGCGCCGCAGGTAGGTGTCGGGCGCCTCACGGTAACCGGTGGCGTGTCCGTGGCCGGCCGCGATCCACACGCGGTCGCGCGCGTCCAGCGAAGCGGCGGCAAGGTTCAGCGTGCAGGAGGGTGGCAGCAGCGGGTCGTCCTGGTTGTGGATGTACAGCACCGGCACGCCGACGCGGTTCACGACCGCGACCGGCCGGAGGGCGTCGATGTCCGCCCCGTAGAGGCGGCGGGCGACGCGGCCGACGACGGTCAGGACCGGCGAGGGCAGCCAGCGCCAGCGCGCGTGCAGGTACTCCCGCATGGTCGGGAACGCGGAGTCGGCGACCACGGCCGCGACCTCTGCGCGGTCCGCGACCGCCGCGAGCGAGACGGCAGCGCCGAAGCCGAACCCGTGGAGGATCACTGGCACACCAGGCGCGCGACGGTGGACGCAGCGCACGGCGGCGGCCACGTCGAGGCTTTCGTCCCGGCCGAGCGTGTCATGCACCCCGCCGGACTCGCCGTGGCCGCGCAGGTCGAATGTGAACACCGAATACCCGCGGCGCACGTAGTCGCGCGCCAGATCCATCAGCCGGCGGTCGACGTCCGCACGCGTGGCCTCCAGGTCGTGGACGAGGACGATGGCCGCGCGGGCGCCCGGCGACTCGAGGAACCAGCCGCGGAGCGTCAGGCGGTCGGCGGTGAGGAACTGAACCTCCTCGTACCGGAGGCCGAGGTCGGCGGGCGAGCCCTGCACGCGCCGGCGACGGCAGCGGGTCAGGTCGTCCGCGAGGTAGACGGCGCCGGCGGTGAGGCCGAGCAGCACGAAGATCGCCAGGGCGGCGAATGCCACGGTCACGCGGTCCGCTCCCCCCGCCTCGGGCAGACGCCGGACGTCCGCATCCCGAAGCAACCCC
>SCTU01000004.1 GCA_004297315.1 Dehalococcoidia bacterium
CCGACGGAGGTGCCGTTGAGGTCGATGTCGTTCAGGTATCGCGGGTCGCGGTTTGCGTGCACTGCCATCATCGCCGGCTCCATGCGGTTGACGAACGCCGCGTGCATCGCCTGGATGTCGACGCGCGGGTAGGAGTCGCCGCGCACCAGGCAGAACGTGGTCTCCAGGATTTCCTCCGCCTGCTTGACCGCACCCATAACCTCGAGCGGGAACTGGCCGTCCCGCATCGTGCGGATGCGCACGCCGTGACGCTCGCCCGTGCCGACGTGGCGCTCCACCTGCTCCGCCTGGTGGTCGAGGAGAAGAATCACGTCGTCGATGCCCTCCGCGACGAGCCTGGCGAGGAGGTAGTCGATGAACGGGCGGCCGCCGACTGGAAGCATGACCGGCGCGGTGTCCTTCGTGAGCGGGCCGAGACGGCTCCCCGAACCGCCCGCCGCGATCACAGCCTGCATCTCTGACCTCCGTTCTGACGCCAGCCGAGGCGTCGCCAGCGCGCAGGCGTCAAGGCCTGCCACGGTCGGACACCATGACCACGATGGTTCAGTGCGCCCGATGGTAATTGGACGTGAAGCATCCGTCTCGCGCGCCGTGGTTGCCCGTCCCCGCGACACGCGGACATACTCGGAGGTCGGCGGCGGCCCCGCCAGGAGATCTATGCCTGCATCCAGCGCCCTGCCTTCCTCGCTCGCAGCCATCACGCCCGAGTGGCTGACCGCGGCGCTGCGCGAGGGCGGCTCACTGCCCGCGGAGGGGCGCGTCGTTTCGTTCGAGTTGCAGCGCCTCGGTGCGGGTGAGGGGTTCCTCGGCGAGCTGGCACGCATCCGGCCACGCTACGAGGGCGAGCCTGGCGGGGCTCCCGCCACCTTCGTCGCGAAGATGCCGTCGCTTGTGCCCGAGAACCGCGCCCTCGGCGTCGTCTTCACGGCTTATGAGCGCGAAATCCGCTTCTATCGCGAACTCGCCTCGCTCACGGACGTCGGGATGCCGCGCTGCTACTTCGGCGGGCTAGACCCCGCCTCGACCGTAGACCGGGCCGCCGAGCGCGTGCTCAAAGGGCTTCCTTCTCGCCTCACCGCGCGCATCCTCGGCAAGGTGATGCGAGAAGCCGGGAAGAGCAAGCGCCGGTTCGTCCTCTTGCTCGAAGACCTCGACGGGCTGCGCATCGGCGACCAGATGCGCGGTTTGAGTGTGGCCGAGGCGGAGGCGGCGCTGCGGGCCCTCGCGCGCTTCCACGCGGCCTACTGGGAGCACGCCGCGCTCGAGCAGCCGTGGCTCGCCACAGCCGACATGGGGGCAGGCGTTGCCCACGAGATGTTTCGTCGCGCGCGCCCGGCGCTCGAGGCCCGCTTCGGGGCAGGTTTCTCACCTGATGCGCGTGCTGCACTCGAGTGGGTCGACGCGCACGGGCCGGAGCTGCTGCAGCGGCTGGCGGTGCACCCGCGGACGCTCAACCATGGCGACTACCGCGCCGACAACATCTTCTTCGACAGCGCGCCGGGGGAGGCCGGCGACGTCACGCTCATCGACTTCCAGGCGCTGACCGTCGGCTGCCCGATGATCGATGTCGCCTATTTCATTCGGCCGAACATGAATCCGGCGGACGCGAACACCGCTGAATTGGGGCTCGTCGACGTCTACCACCGGACACTCGTCGAGGCCGGTGTAAGCGGATATTCGCTTGACCGCTGCCGCTCAGACTACGTGCTGGGGTGTCTCTGGGTCGTCCATCGGGGCGTCATCCTGGCCAACATGCTCGAACTCTCAGATGGACGCGGGGTCGCCCTGCTCGACCGAGCGGTGGAACGCGCGATGGCCGGAGCGTCATCGATCGACCTCGCCGCCGTGCACCTCTGACGCCGGTCGGGCGAGGGATTGAATCCGGCGTCGTCCACGGCACGAAGCTCGGACGCGCTATCCTGACGGCATGTCCGAACCGTCGTTGCCCGAATCGCTTCGCCTGACAGCGGAACCGACGCTGCGACGGCCTCTGCTGATCGCTGGATTCCAGGGCTGGAACGACGCCGGCGAGGCCGCGAGCAGCGCGGTGCGCTTTGTGCACCGCCGGTGGCGCTGCACGCCGCTGGGCGACATCGACCCGGAGGAGTTCTACGACTTCACGCAGGTCCGCCCGCAGGTCCGGCTGGAGCGGGGCGAGCGCAGCGTGGAATGGCCGCCCAACCTCTTCTCCACGAAGCGCGCAGACGGCCTCGAGCGCGACGTCATCCTGCTCTCGGGCATCGAGCCGCACACGGCCTGGCGCACTTACGTCGAGTGTGTCATCGCGGTCTGCGAGAAGTTCCAGGTCGAAGGCGTGATCATCCTCGGGGCGCTGCTCGCCGAGGTCAGCCACGCCCGTCCCGTCCGCGTGACGGGCTCCGCCTCCGCGGACTGGCTCGCGCGGCCGCTCGGCATCTCGACCCGCACGAGGTCGAACTATCAGGGCCCCACGGGCATTGTCGGCGTGTTGACGCAGGAGCTCCGCGACAGGGGGATCGCCACCGCCAGTCTGTGGGCGAACATGCCCTTCTACGTGCAGCGGACGCCGAACCCGAAGGGCTCGCTCGCGCTGCTCGAACGGCTCAACCGCGGCTTCGGCTTCGGCCTCAACCTCCACGACCTGGAGGTATTCGCGGCGCGCTTCGAGGCACAGGTGGCCGGGGACATCGAGGAGAACTCCGAGATCGCCGACTACGCGCGTCGGGTGGCCGCGATGGCGGACGAAGAAGAGGACGAGGACGAAGAAGACGCCACTGATGAACCGTTGACCGTGGAGGAACTTCCTGACGCCGCCTCGATGGTGGAAGACCTCGAGCGGTTCCTGCGCGAGCAACGCGGCCAGCAAGACCAGCCCTGACGACCCCCGACAGTCCCGCTTGAGTAGATCTGGACGGGGGCGTATCCTCGCGGAAACGCCCCGGCGTTTGCTTTAAGTCCGGTCCCGTGAGGCCGGGAAGGAACGCAGATGATGACGCGGACGCGCTCCGGCGCCGAAACTTGCCTGCACATCGAAGCGCTCGCCAGCGCTGTCGCCTCCTCGCTTCCCGGGGAGGCATTTTTGTGCCGCCCAGAGCGTGCGCTTCGGACGGCGGCGCGCCAATGAACGGCACCGGGACCGTGCTGGACGCCGACGGCATCCGCCGCGCCGTGCGGCGCATCGCGCATGAAATCGTCGAAATGAACCAGGGAGCCAAGGGCCTCGCGCTCGTCGGCATCCAGCGCGGCGGCGCGATCCTCGCGCGGCGGATCGCCGACCAGATCGAGGCGATCGAGGGCGCGCGGCCGCCCGTCGGCGCGCTGGACGTGACTCTCTACCGCGACGACCTCGCCCAGCGCGGGATCCAGCCCCAGCCCCAGCCGAGCGACCTTCCCAACATCGAAGGCAAGACGGTGGTGCTGGTGGACGACGTCCTGATGACCGGCCGGACCGTGCGCGCTGCCCTCGACGGGATGAACGACTTCGGCCGGCCACGTGCCGTCCGCCTCGCCGTCCTCGTCGACCGCGGGCACCGCGAACTCCCGATCCGGGCCGACCT
>SCTU01000067.1 GCA_004297315.1 Dehalococcoidia bacterium
CGCGACGACGTCTCGCGGCGCCAGTTCGGCGCGCTCGGCGTCGTAGTCCGGCATGAAGCGATGCCCGTCGGTAGCGAAGAGGCGCGCGCCCTCGCCGCGGACGGCCTCGGAGATCAGGAAGACCGGACGGCCGGGGAGGACGAGGGCGGTCGGGTGGAACTGGGTGAACTCCATGTCCTGCACCTCGGCGCCGCAGGCGTAGGCGAGGGCGGTGCCGTCGCCCGTGGCGACCACGGGGTTTGTCGTCGTGCGGTACATCTGCCCCGCGCCGCCGGTCGCGAGCACGACGCGCCCCGCGCCGAAGCGCCGCCGCTCGCCGGTCGTCGTGGTAAAGGTCTCGATGCCCGCCGCGCGGCCGTCCTCGACGACGATCCGGTTCGCCTGCGTGTGTTCGAGGATCGTGACCTCGCGCTGGGCGAGGCTCGAGAGCGAGAGCTCGATCTCGAGGCCGGTTCCGTCGCCGCGCGCGTGGAGAATGCGCGAGGCCGAGTGCGCCGCCTCGCGCCCGAGCGAGACCTCGCCGTTCGTCTGGTCAAAGTGCACGCCGTAGCGCACGAGGTCCTTGATCCGGTCGGCGGCCTCGAAACAGAGGATGCGTGCCGCCTCTTCGTCGACGAGCCCCGCCCCAGCCTCGAGCGTGTCCGCGAGGTGCGCCGCGGGCGAGTCGCCCGGCCCGACGGCGGCAGCGATGCCGCCCTGCGCATGGCGCGTGCTCGCCTCGTCGATGTCGCCTTTGGTGACGATGAGCACGCTCGCGCCGTACTCGCGCGCTTGGATCGCGGCGTACAGCCCCGCGATTCCCGACCCGACGACGACGAGGTCGTACGCGTCGCGCGCGGCCGTCGCCGGCTGGATCACGAGAGCGCGCCGACCTGCACCGGAGCGGGCTCGTACTGCGTGATGGCGTGGACGATGGCGCTCCAGTCGTGCGGCACCGTCGCGCGGCCGCTCTGCGCGTCGACGTAGACATAGCGGTGGTTGATCCGCGCCACGACCGTGCCGTCGCTCGCCGCGGCGAGTTCGCACTCGAAGCGCAGGCTGCCCTCGATGGCCTCGACGCAGCGCAGCCGGACGATCGCGGCGTCGTCCCAGCGCAGCGGGGCGCGGTAGCGCATTTCCGTGTGCGACTGGAAGCGCAGCACCTCGCGATGGCTCGGGAGGCCCGCCTCGCGGTCGTACGCGTCGAGGGCAACCTCGGTCAGCGCGAGCATCACGCCGCCGTGGACGAAGGGCGTGCCCCCGAAGGCGTCGGTGTGACGCAGGGGCATGCGCTGCTCGAAGCGGAACGCGGACGCGTCGGCCATGGCGGGACTCTCTCTATCGCCTCAATGAGCCGCGCTCGGCGAAACCTCGACGGTTACTTGAGGGCCAGCATCCGCTCGAGGGCGACCTTCGCGTCGCGCTTGTGGGCCTCGGGTACCTGGATGCGGTTCACCACGCGGCCCGCGACGAGTTCCTCCATCACCCATGCGAGGTAGGCAGGGTGGACTCGATACATCGTGCTGCACGGGCAGACCACGGGGTCGAGGCAGAAGATCGTCTTGTCCGGGTGTTCCTTCGCGAGGCGCGAGACCAGGTTGATCTCGGTGCCGACGCCGATCACGGAGCCAGCCGGCGCCTGCTCGATGTACTTCACGATGTAGGCGGTGGAGCCGTTGGCGTCCGCCGCCTGCACGACGTCCGCGCGGCACTCCGGGTGGACGACGATCTTCGCCTCCGGGTAGCGGGCGCGCGCCTGCTCGATCTGCGTGACCGTGAACCGCTGGTGCACGGAGCAATGCCCCTGCCACAGGATGATCCGCGAGCGGTCGAGGGCCTCGGCGGTCGCGCCACCGCGGTTCCCGGCGGGGAGCCGCCAGTTCCACAGCACCATCTGGTCGAGCGGGATGCCCATCGCGTGGCCGGTATTGCGGCCGAGGTGCTGGTCCGGGAAGAAGAAGACCCGCTTGCCTCGCTGGAACGCCCACTCGAGCACCTTGCCAGCGTTCGAGGAGGTGCAGACGACGCCATTGTTGGCGCCGCAGAACGCCTTCAGGCTGGCCGCGGAGTTCATGTAGGTGACGGGGATGATGTCGTCGGTGCTGCCGAAGACATCGCGCAACTCCGCCCAGGCGGCATGCACGTCGCCCTCGGCGGCCATGTCCGCCATCGAGCAGCCGGCCTCCATGTTCGGGAGGATCGTCTGCTGGTGCGGGGCGGCGAGGATGTCGGCCGCCTCCGCCATGAAGTGCACGCCGCAGAAGACGATGTAGTCGGACTCCGGCCGCTCGGACGCGTACTGCGCCAGCGCAAACGAGTCACCACGTTCGTCGGCGAACTGGATGATGTCCTCGCGCTGGTAGTGGTGGCCGAGGATCACCACCCGCTTGCCGAGCAGGGCGCGGGCGGCCTGGATGCGCTCGGCGAGCTCGGGGGCCTCCATCGTCCAGTAGCGCTCGGGGATCGAGGGCTGCCAGGAACTGAAGGCCGTCTCCTGGGCGAGCGGCACGGTCTCGATGCCGGTGTCGGTCTCGCACTGGAGTTGGGCGATCGGGAAGGACTTGTAGTCGATGGACTTGTAGTCGATGGACTTGTAGTCGACCGCGGCGGCGGTGGTGGCGGGGGCAGGAGTCATGGGGCAGGCCTCACGTGTTTGCGTATCTAGTACGCAAAGTGGTTCGTGTGAAGCGTACGCTTTCTCCCTCGGACGGGTCAATACGTACCTGCGCGGAGCCCATCGCGGAACCCTCGCAGGAACCTTGCAGCCTGGATTCGCAGATTCCCGGCCGCGCCCCGCGGGCTGTGCCCCGGCGGGTTCCGGCATGGCCCCGCCCCTCGGTCAGTCGAGAAGGAGCGGGCTTGCTTCGGCGGGATCGAGGTCCTCGCCCCCGGTCGGCTGGGCGCCAATCGAGGCACGCAACGGGATCTCTCGGAGGAAGAGCGCGACGAGGAAGGCGACCACGGCGATCGGCACGGCGGCGAGGAAGACCGACTGCAATGACGCGCTAAACGCCCGCAGCAGCCCCGCCAGCACCTCCGGCGGCAGCGCACGGATCACGTGGGGGCTCGAGGTGAGCGCGCTCGGGTCGATGCCGCGGAGCGCCTCGACGGGCACCTCGCGCGGCAGGTGGAAGGCGAGGCGGTTGTTCAGGATCGCGCCAAAGATCGCGACGCCGAACGAGCCGCCCATCGAGCGGAAGAAACTCACGCCCGCGGTCGCCGCGCCGAGGTCGCGGAACTCCACGGCGTTTTGCGCCGCGAGCACCATCACCTGCATCACCAGCCCCACACCCACGCCCGTGACCAGCATCGCCAGCGAGATCTGGACCGCGCCCGACGACGTGCCGAGCCGCGCCATCAGCAGCAGTCCGACCACGAGGACCGCCGTGCCCGCGATCGGGAACATGCGGTAGCGCCCGGTCCGGCTGATCATCTGGCCGGACAAGATCGATGTCCCCAGCAGGCCGGCCATCATCGGCAGCATCCGCAAGCCGGAGCCGGTCGCGGATGCGCCGTGGACGACCTGGAGGTAGAGCGGCATGAAGGCGATCGCGCCGAACATCGCGAGGCCCACCACGAAGCTCACTGCGCTGCAGATCGTGAAGATCGGCTGGCGGAACAGCCTCGGCGCAAGCAGGGGCTCGGCCGCGCGGCGCTCCTGGAAGACGAACGCCGTCAGCAGCACGGCGCCCGCTGCGCCGAGCCCCACGATCGTCGACGAAGTCCAGGCGTACTCGCGGCCGCCCCACGTGGTCACCAGCAGCAGCGCGGTCACGCCGCCCACCATCAGCGCTGACCCGAGGTAGTCGATGCTGTGCTGGACGTGCCGCTGGCCGACGTGCAGGACGCGCGCCGTCACAAGCATCGCGACGATGCCGATCGGCAGGTTGATGTAGAACACCCACCGCCACGAGAGGTGGTCGACGAACAGCCCGCCGAGGAGCGGCCCGGCCACGCTGGAGAAAGCGAACACGCCGCCGAGGTAGCCGCCGTACTTCCCGCGCTCGCGGGGCGGGATGATGTCGCCGATGATCGCCTGCGACATCGCCATGATCCCGCCGGCACCGAGACCCTGCACGGCGCGGAAGCCGATCAGCTGCACCATGTTCTGGGCCGCACCGGAGAGCAGCGATCCCACGAGGAAGGCGAACAGCGCGAACTGGAACAGCGGCTTCCGCCCGTAGAGGTCGCTGAGCTTGCCGTACAGCGGCACTGAGACGGTCGAGAGCAACAGGTACCCCGTGATCACCCACGAGAGGTGCTGCAGTCCGCCGAGCTCCCCGACGATCGTCGGCATCGCCGTCGACACGATCGTCTGGTCGAGCGATGCGAGCAGCATCCCCAGCATGAGCGCGATGAATACGAGCATCACACCGCGCCGCGACATCGGCTCGGGCGCCGGCGGCTCGTGAGGTATGCGTTGTCCCTGTACGCCGATGCTCATCTGAGGTCCTCGTGTGTCTGCGCTGGAAGGGCGGCGGGTTCGGGATGGTGGTCGCGGGCGGATAGTTAACCGTATATTGACTATCATGAGCACAGAAACTAATGTCAAGGCATGGGTGAGACGGGCACACGCGGCGACCTGATCGCGGGCATCAGTTCGAGGATGCGCGAGATGATGGAGGCGCGCAGCCGAGTGCGTCGCCAAGAGCACGCGCCCGAGCCGTGGCTGGAACTCGACCTCACGATGAAGCAGTTGAAAGTGCTGTTCGTCCTCGACGGGTCGGGGTCATTGAGGCCGAGCGAGATCGCCGCCTCCGTCGGCATGAGCGCCGCCAGTGCGACGGGCATCCTCGACCGGCTCGTGGACCAGGGCTTCGTCGAGCGGCGGGCCGACGCAGCCGACCGCCGCGCGCTCCTCGTCCAACTCACGGAGTCGGGCGCGCGGGTCGTCTCCGACTTCTACATGTCCGGTCAGTACCGGCTGACCGAGTTGCTCACCCTGATGTCGGACGCGGATCTGAAGGCGCTGGACCGAGGCTTTAGCGCACTCGTCGCCGCCGCCCGCTCGCAGCTCGCTCAACACCCGAACGAGGGTGTCGTGGCGCGTTCTCAGGGCTGATTGCGGGCGTCCTGGACTCCATCGCGGCGGCATCAACGGATCGTCTGCGATGATCGACCACATCGCTTGAGAGTTCTGGCTCGTTCAAGCGCGCTGCGCCCAGATCAGACGCGTTCCCGAGAGCGCGATTGGATTGAGCCCGCTTCCCTCGGAGCCGTGGTAGGGCGAGCGCCGGAACCCTTCTTCAAGTCGCGGAGTTTAAATATCGGCGGCGAGAGGATGCCAAAATCAATGACGAATTTCGATCGTGTCTGCGAACCAAACTCGTTTTTGGCCAGGAGCCGGAGGTGTCACGAGCGCCACGACCTGCAATGTTTGGCTTGTCTCACGTTCTTGAATCGGGAGATCGAGCAGCGCCGTCTCTGACTCGAGGGCAATCGAACCCGGGCTTTCGCCACGGGTATATTCTGACAACCCCTCCACCGAACTTGCGTCCTTAATTACCACGAGCTCGAGAAGCGACCCAACCATTTCTGGGCAGGCTTCGAACAGCAGGTGCAGGTTGAAACCTGCCGCGACGTCGCGCGGAAGGCGGTGCGAACTGATCGGCGGGTCATCAAGCAGGACGCGAACAAACCCACAGCCGCTCCATGGCCACACGCGTTCGTGGTCCGGGAGTGTCACGGGAGCAGCGTTAAGCGCCCTCCCTTCGCGCACGAGAAAGGCGCTTCCCCAAGGGAACGGGTACGCCACTGCCTGAACGGGGACGAGTAGCGCATCGACCCTTGCCCCGGCCTGAGGCCTCATGTCGATCGACGCTGACGCGAACGATCTAGCGGGCGTTATGAACTCCGGATTCGCGAGCTCATCGGTACAAGGCACCTGTTCGGCGGCGACAAGGCAGAGCATTCTCTGGGCTCGATTCGCGCGACCGGAGGGGTTGCCGACGCTGAGCGTAGCCGCGAGTGTGCCGTCTTGACGCTCAGTCAAAGGGTCAAGGTTGAATACTTGTGGCAGAGCGTGTGCCGGGAGTTCTACTGGAACGCTCTCAGCAAAGGCGTTCATCCACTCTCTCGTCTCGGGTGGAACTCTGTCGACGAATTGGTTCCAGTCGGTGACATTGACCTGCTGCGCAGAGATATCGGGTTGTCGGGGCAAGGGTGCCGGTGCGACGGCCTCGGGCGGGGAAGAGCATGCTGATGTGAGCGCCGCGGCCAACGCAATCGAGACAAGAGGTAGAAGGGAGGCTGCAAGGCAGCCTCCCTTACCTCGATGGGCGCTATTAGTGGTACTGGTCAATGCAGCCACTGCATGATGCGTCGATGTATCCATCGTTTCCATGATCATAGGAGTGGCCTGATGCGACGAGCCATGTGTGGTTGTTCAGGTTATGCCAGTTGTCGGTAGTACCGCTCTGAACGAACTCGTTTACTGAATACGCAGAGTCGAACGAGTAACGCGTATCTGCGGAGCCGAAGATGTCTTCGACCAGCGCCCCATGGACCTCAAGCTTGTGGGATCCGGTGCCGCTCAGCCGCTTACTGTAAGCGTACCAATACTTGATCTGGGAGCTTGTGTAGTAATAGCCCTGAGACCATTCGACTAGCCAAGAACCCCCATCCACCACAAGACTCGGGGAGGGCCCGGCGCCTCCAGACTCG
>SCTU01000068.1 GCA_004297315.1 Dehalococcoidia bacterium
GGTGATGACTGCGACGCGGCATCACCGGTGGAGGGCGCGGCATCGGTCGGGCGATCGCGACGGAACTCGCGCGTGCCGGTGCGGACGTCGCCCTCACCTATCGCTCGGACCCCGCGCAGGCCGAAGGCGTCGCGGCCGAACTCGCAGCCGCGCATGGCGTCCGCGTGCGCGCCGTCCAGTGCGACGTGCGTCAGTCTGCCGACGTCGAACGGCTGATCGGTGAGGCGAAGGACAACCTCGGGGGGCTCCACATCCTCGTAAACAACGCCGGGATGACGGCGGACAACCTCGTGATGCGGATGTCCGAGCAGGCCTGGGACGACGTGATCGACACGAACCTGCGCGGGACCTTTCTTGCCAGCAAGGCCGCCATCCGGCACATGCTCCGCGAACGCTGGGGGCGCATCATCAACATCACCTCGGTCGTCGGGGTCTCCGGTAACGCCGGGCAGGCGAACTACGCGGCCGCGAAGGCGGGGATCATCGGCTTCACCCGCTCGCTTGCCCTCGAAGTGGCGTCGCGGAACATCACGGTGAACGCCGTGGCGCCAGGGTTCGTGCTCACGGACATGACCTCCGGGCTCACGGACGACCAGAAGGACGCCATCAAGGGGCGGATCCCGCTGGGCCGCTACGCCGAGGCCAGCGAGATCTCCCCGCTGGTCGCCTTCCTCGCCTCGGAGGGCGCCGCCTACATCACAGGCCAGGTGATCAACGTGGACGGCGGACTGGTGATGGCCTAGCGGCGCCATGTTGCGCCGGTCGCCTACCCTCACGCCGCCACTACATCGAGGTCCACCATGGCCAGCAGTCGCCGCCGTTCCCGCATCGCCGCCTTCCAGGCCCTGTTCGAGGCCGACCTGAGCGGTCAGCCTCTGAAGCCGGTGCTGGAGCGCCACATAACGGAGGCGGGACTGGACGCCGAGGGCCGAGAGTTCGCCCTCGGCCTCGTCGGCGGCGTTGAGGCGAACCGCGAGGCGATCGACGCCGTGATCCAGCGTCACGCGCCAGCCTTCCCGCTGGCGGAGATGGCCGCGGTCGACCGAAATGTGCTCCGCCTTGCGGTCTACGAAGTGCTCTTCGATACTGACCGCGCTCCGCTCCGAGCGGCGATCAACGAGGCCGTCGAGATTGCCAAGGGGTACGGTTCGGAGTCGTCTGGCCGCTTCATCAACGGCGTGCTGGGCGCGGTCGCCCTGGAGGCGGCGGAACGACAGGGATCTGCCGGCCAGGGGGAACCCGGACCGCCAGAGGGCGGATGACAGGAAAAGGACTGCCAGTGGCAACCGTATTCGAGCGCGTGCGCTCCCTCATCGTCGAGCAGTTGGGTGTCGAGGAGGAGGAGGTCACGGCGAACGCGTCGTTCGTGGACGACCTCAATGCCGACTCGCTCGACCTGGTCGAACTGATCATGTCCATCGAGGAAGAATTCTCGAAGGACGGCCGTCAGATGGAGATCTCGGACGAGGACGCGGAAAAGATCCGCAACGTCCAGGATGCCATCGACTACCTGCGCGATCAGGGCATCGAGGACTAGCCCCTCCGGCCGTCCTCGCGCTTTCTCCCTTGAGCGTCCCGGAGTCCGTCTGACGGCCCGGGGCGTATCATTTCCGCATGGAACTCTTTGGCGTCGGCCCGCTAGAAGCGCTGCTGGTCGGCGTCATCACGTTCATCCTCGTGGGCCCGGACAGATTCCCAGAACTCGCCCGCCAGGCCGGCCGGTGGTATCGCGTCGCGCGTGCGTTCAGCGCGGAGGTGATGGCGGACTTCCAGGGCGCTGTCAAAGAGATCGAGGCTGAGGTCGATGTGACGACCGGTGGAGGGATCCGCTCGATCCGGGAACTGGCGCAGTCCAGCGCGAGCATCCTGACCGAGGCGCGTGCAGACTTGCAGGCCGCGGCCTCCTCCGCCCAGGCCTCGATCGAGACCCCCACCGTTGAGACTCCGCCGGCTGCCGGCCTGGAGTCCGCGCCTTCGGATGCCGAAGCCACGCCGTCCGAGGCGATCCCCCTGGCAGAGCAGGAAGCCCCGCCATCCGAGGCGATCCCGGTGGCGGAGCAACAGACTCCTGCTCCGGTCACTGCACCTGCGGTGACGGCGGTCTCGAACGGCGCCCGCGCCCACCACGACGCGGCCGACGATGCCGAGGCGAGGCGCCGCGAGGCGGCCGCCCGTGAGGCCGCCGCCCGCATCACCGGAGGGAGCGCGTGACGAGCGCGCTCGACCGTGCCAGGCAAAAGGCCTCGGAGGCGACCGGCGGCGAGATGACGCTGCTGGAGCACCTGCTCGAGTTGCGGAGCCGCATGATGTGGTCCGCGCTCGCGGTGGCGGCGGGGATGATCGCCTTCTTCATCCCGCCGGTCGGCTTCGGCGTGATCGGTTGGCTACTCGCGCCGGCGCGGGAGACAGTCCCGGACTTTCGGCCGCAGTACATCGAGCCGATGGAGAACATCGCCGTGTACTTCCGTGTCGCGCTGCTCGGCGGCGTCACCGTCGCCATGCCGATGCTGGTGTTCCAGTTGCTCGGATTCGTCGCCCCAGCCCTCACGAAGTCTGAGAAGCGCTGGCTGTTCCCGATCATGTTCCTTGCCACCGTCGCATTCATCGGTGGTCTTGCCTTCGGCTACTGGGTCGTGCTGCCCGTGACGCTCGGGTTTCTGCTCTCGTTCGGCAACGACATCGCCCAGGCGGACTGGAGGATCGGCAACTACATCGGCTTCGTCACGCGGATCCTCCTCGTGATGGGCTTCGTCTTCGAGACGCCGCTGCTCGTCATGGGACTTGCGAAGGCGGGCGTGGTCACCGCGAAGAAGCTGCTGGGTTGGTGGCGGTTCGCCGTCGTGGCGGCGTTCCTGGTCGCGGCCATCGTCACGCCGACCATCGACCCGATCACGCAGTCCCTCGTCGGCGGGCCGATTGTGGTCCTCTACTTCGTCGGCATCGGCCTCGCCTGGCTGGTGCGCCGAGAGTGACAATTGCGCATCCGCCTATGCGTACAAACTAATGCATTGCCTCCCCCGCGCGGCTTTGTTAGGCTCCATCCATGAGCACGATGGCGAGCCCTCGCCAGAGACCCGTATCGATGCCGCCGCAACCGCCCGTGCCTGAGCGGGGCCCGGCGACGCCCGCCTCTCTCCGTCCGCTGTATGAGGTGCCGGCAGGCTGCGTTTCGCTGTATGAGGAGATCGCGGACTGCCCGGCTTGCATCCTCGCGCGCACACGCTCGCGCACGGTGCCCGGCTCCGGGCCGGCGCCGTGCGACCTCATGTTCATCGGCGAGGCTCCGGGGCAGCGCGAGGACGAACTGGGGCTCCCGTTCGTTGGCCGCTCGGGCCAGTTCCTGGACGAACTCCTTGCCTCGGTCGGGCGGTCGCGCGCCGACGTGTATGTCACCAACGTCGTGAAGTGCCGTCCGCCCGCGAACCGCGACCCGAACCCCGAGGAGATCGCCGAGTGTGCGGACTATCTCGAGCGGCAGATCGCGCTTGTCGCGCCGCGCGTGATCGCCACGCTCGGCCGCTTCTCCATGGCGAGGTGGTTCCCCGGAGAGCGGATCAGCCAGATCCACGGGCGCGCGGTGCAACGTGACGGGCGGTGGATCGTGCCGATGTACCACCCGGCCGCGGCATTGCGAGACGGCTCGTTGCGCGCCGTGATGAAGCAGGACTTCGCCCAGCTCCCGGCGCTCCTCGCGGAGGCCGTCTGATGGCGACCGGCACTCCCCTGCGCGTCATCCCCCTCGGCGGCCTGGGCGAAATCGGCCGCAACATGATGGTCTACGAGTACGGCGACACGATGATCGCTGTCGACGTGGGGCTGATGTTCCCGGACGTCGAACACCCCGGGGTCGACCTCATCATCCCCGACTGGCAGTACGTCCTCGACCACAAGGAACGGCTGCGCGCGGTCTTCCTGACGCATGGGCACGAGGACCACATCGGCGCGGTGCCGTTCCTCTTGCGCGAGGTGAACGTCCCCGTCTTCTGCCTCAAACTCACGCGCGGCCTGGTGCAGGTGAAGCTCAAGGAGCACAAGGTCGAGGCAGACATCACCGTCGTCGAGCCTGGCGACGCGATCGAGGTCGGCCCGTTCACCGTTGAGTTCTTCTCCGTCTCGCACTCGATCCCGGACTCCGCGGGGTTGATCATCGAGACCCCAATCGGCAGCGTCGTGCATACGGGCGACTTCAAGATCGACCACACACCGGTCGGCGGCCAGCACACTGACCTCGGCCGCCTTGCCGCCGTCGGTGAGGAGGGCGCACTGCTGCTTTGCGCAGACTCCACGTACGCCGAGATCGAGGGCTACACCCCCTCGGAGCAGGTCGTCGCGGAGACGCTCGACCGGATCATCGGGGACGCCGAGGGCCGCGTGATCGTCACCACGTTCGCCTCGCTGATCTCACGCGTGCAGATGGTGGTGGACGCGGCGGAGAAGCACGGACGGCGCGTCTTCGTCACGGGACGCTCGATGGTGAACAACGTGAACATGGCGCGCGACCTCGGCTACCTGCGGGTGCCAGGGAACATGTTGATGACGCCGAACCAGGTGCGCGACCACCCGGACGCAAAGACGGTTATCGTCTGCACCGGCTCGCAGGGAGAGCCGACCTCCGCGCTCACGCGGATGGCCAGCGGCTCGCACCAGCAGATCGCGATCTCGGCCGGCGACACCGTGATCCTTTCCTCGAACCCGGTCCCGGGAAACGAGAAGGCGGTCTACAAGAACATCGACATGTTGTTCGAGGCCGGCGCGAAGGTGATCTACAACCGCCTGGCGGACGTCCACGTGCGCGGGCACGCGGCGCGCGAGGAACTGAAGGTCATCCACCGGCTCGTACAGCCGCGGCACTTCGTCCCGATCCACGGCGAGTACCGCCACCTGGTGCTCCACCGCGAACTCGCCATCTCGCTCGGCATGCCGCCGGAGGACGCCTTCGTGCTCACCGACGGCGACGTCCTCGAAATCGACGATGACGGCGCACGCCTGGGCGAAAAGGTCGAGGCGGACTACATCTACATCGACGGCCTCGGCATCGGCGAGATCGACGACTTCGTACTGCGTGACCGCCAGCACCTCGCCGCGGACGGCCTCGTCGTCTATGTGACGGCGGTCGACCGCCACACCGGCAAACTGACGCGACCGCCAGAGGTGATGTCGCACGGCTTTGCCGGCCCGGACGAGGAACCGGCGCTGATGGAGGCGGTCTCCCAGTTGCTGACGGACGTGCTCGGTGGAGAGGCGACGCTGGCGGACTGGCGCGCGCTCCACGAGTCGCTCAAGGATGACGTCGCAGGGCTGCTCCAGCGCAGGACGCACCGGCGTCCGCTGGTAATCCCGGTGATGCTGGAGGTCTGAGCGCGGAAGCGCGAGGACGTGCGCAGGCGCCTCGGAGGCGCGACACTTGGAAGCGACGGCCGGACGCCTGGCGGGGGCGGATGGTCGGGAAGAACGAGACACGAGCGATGGCTCGGACCAGGACGGCCCGCCGCGCCCGCGGCGCTCGCGCTGCCGGGGGCGTCCCCGACATCACGGACGCCGGGCGCATGCTCCTTCGTCCCGAAGTCGTGGGGACGGTGCTCGTCGTGCTCGCCGCGGCGGCCGTGCCGTCCGTCATCCCTCTGACCGGTGTCGTGGGCGAAGCCCGCGATGGCATCATCGGTGTGCTCGGACTCCACGTATTCACGATGATCGGGCTGCTGGCCGCTCTCGGCGCACTGCTGGCGCTGCGCCGTGCGGACCTGCTGCGCAGCCAGTTCCGTCACCTCATGGGGGGCGCCGTCGTACTGCTCTTCGTGGCCGGGCTGCTCGCCCGCTGGCACCCGGAGACCACCGTCGGCGGCGTCGACCTGCACGAGGTCTCTGCCGGTGGTTCGCTGGGCGGGATGCTCACGGAAGGCCGCTGGCGAGCACTCGGCTGGCTGGCACTCGCCCCGCTGGGCTTCACGCTGCTGTGGCCGCGCACGGCGTGGTCGATTGCACGCGCAACCCCGCCGGCGACGTGGGAGACGCTGAAATGGCTGTGGGCGCTCGGCCTGCACCGTCGGGCTGCTTCTGCCCTCGGCACGCTCGTCTTCCGTCATCGCTTGGCCGTCCCCGTCGAAGTGGACGCCTCCGAGGGCGGTGCGGCCGCCCCGAAGTCGCCACGCCTACGCGCCATCCAGGCGGATCCTCTAGCGGCCGTAGACGCGGCGGCGGCCGCCAGGGCCGCGGCGCAACTGGGCATGGACCTCGACACTCCGCTTGCCGAGCAGCGCGACGCTAGCGGCGGCTGGCAACTGCCGCCGTTGAAGATGCTGACCAAGATCGAGACCCCCAAGTCCGCGGCCCTCGACAACGAGCGCCGCGCCCGCCTGATCGAGCAGACGCTCGCCTCCTTTGGTGTGGACGCGACGGTCGTCGAGGTGAACGAGGGGCCGGCGGTCACTCAGTTCGGTGTCGAGCCGGGCTGGGACGTGAAGACAAAGATGGTCCCGGAGCGTGACGTCACCGGCCGGCCGATCTTCGAGGTAGACGGGACGCCGCGCGTCTCGGAGGTCGAGGTCTCACGCACGCGCATCCGCGTGAACCGGATCACGGCGCTCCAGACTGACCTGGCGCTGGCCCTCGCCTCCCCCGCGCTACGCGTGGAAGCGCCTGTCCCGGGCAAGCCGATGGTCGGGATCGAGGTCCCGAACGGGAGCACCTCGGTCGTCTCGTTGCGGTCCGTGATGGAAGCACCCGCGTTCCAGAAGTTCGCGTCGAAGGCGGCCCTCCCGGTCGCCCTCGGCTCCGGCGTTTCCGGTGAGCCGGTGTTCGCCGACCTTGCGAAGATGCCGCACCTGCTCATCGCCGGCGCGACCGGCTCCGGCAAGTCGGTCTGTCTGAACACGATCATCACCGGACTGCTGATGAACTACTCGCCGGAGCAACTGCGGTTCGTCATGGTCGACCCAAAGCGTGTCGAACTGACCTCGTTCGGGAAGATCCCGCACCTGGCCTTTTCCGAGATCGTCGTGGAGATGGACCGCGTCGTCGGCACGCTGCAGGCCGTGATCAACGAGATGGACACGCGGTACCGCCGCTTCGCCCAGGAGGGCGTGCGCAATATCGAGCGGTTCAACGAGAAGAACCCAGGCCGCCGCCTCCCCTACTGGGTGGTCGTGATCGACGAACTGGCTGACCTGATGATGGCGGTGCCGTATCAGGTCGAGCACCAGCTCGTGCGCCTCGCCCAACTCGCGAGGGCTACCGGGATCCACTTGGTGATTGCGACGCAGCGACCGTCCGTGGACGTGATCACCGGCCTGATCAAGGCGAACTTCCCCACGCGCATCGCCTTCGCCGTGTCTTCGATGGTGGACTCGCGCACGATCCTTGACCAGGCGGGCGCCGAGAAGCTGCTGGGCAAGGGCGACATGCTCTACGTGCCGCCCGAGGCGCAGAAGCCGAAGCGGGTGCAGGGCGTCTACGTCTCCGACGACGAAATCGAGTCGATCGTGAAGTTCTGGACGCAGGGCCGTTTCCAGCGACTCGTGCCGGAGAAGTACGACGCCGCCCTCGCCGCGGCGATCGAGGAGGCCTCCACCATCACCGAGGGCGACGGCCCCGAGGTGCTGTCCGGCGGCGACGACCAGATGCTCGCGAAGGCGGTGGAGGTCGCGCAGGAGAGTCGCACGCTTTCGACGTCGATGCTCCAGCGCAAGCTCGGCATCGGCTATCCGCGGGCGGCCCGGCTCATGGACCAGCTCGAGGAGCGCGGCATCGTGGCACCGGCCGAACCCGGAGGGAAGGCGCGCGAGGTGCTGGTGACCCGCGACGGCGACCCGCTGGGCGGCGCTGACGCCCGCCAACCGGCCAGCCTCGCCGCCCATGCGGCCTCGATCACGATGAAGTCGCCCGCAAAGCCCGAGGTGCGCCGCGAGCCCCCGAAGCCGTTCGACGCGGACTGACCCCGGTCCGAGTACCTAGCCGACGGTGCCGGGCGCCTCGTGGTCGGTCTTGCCGGTGATCTTGTTGTGCTGGTCGACGAAGACCACTCGGGGGCGGACGGACCGCGCCTCGGCGTCGTCGACGAGGTGGTACGCCATGATGATCACGATGTCGCCCGGATGGATGTGGTGTGCCGCCGCGCCGTTCGCGCAGATCACGCCGCTGCCCGCCGGACCCTCGATCGCGTAGGTCTCGAGGCGCGCCCCGTTCGCCAGGTTGACGACCAATACCTGCTCGTTCTGCAGGATGTCGGCGGCGCGCAGGAGGTCCGCGTCCACGGTGAGGCTGCCGACATAGTGGAGGTCGGCCTCGGTCACCGTCGCGCGGTGGATCTTGCCGTGGAGCATCACGCGCATGGACATAGCACCTGTCTACCGGGCCCGGCCCGGACGCGCAATCGCGGCGGGCTAGTAGGGAGCCTTCAGCGTAGGGAACATCGGGAAATGCTTCAGGTTGCGCGTCCACAGGATGGCGTCCAGGCGGTCGGCCGTGGCGGCGACCACGTAATCGACCGGGTCGATGCCGGGATGCGAGCGGATGTAGTAGTTCGCCAGCCGGCCCGCATCCTCCGCTACGGCCTCGTCCACGACGGCCCACTCCAAGATGTCGAGGAGGCGGCGCGTCGCGCGTTCCTCGGCCGGACGCATCCCCGCGAGAATCTCGACGCGCGTCATGACGGACGCCGCGAAGCGGTGCCCACGCGTGGCGGCATCGCGCAGCGCCGCCTCCGCGGCAGCCAGGCCGCGGAGGTGGTCGATCAGGACAGACGTGTCGAGGAGGACTATTGCCATTCGGCGGTACGACGCGCCATACCG
>SCTU01000069.1 GCA_004297315.1 Dehalococcoidia bacterium
CGGGACGCGATGGTCTCCGGCGTGATTGCGACGAGTGCGACCCAACCGTCATCGAGGATCACGATCGCCTTCGTGCGGCGGCCGCTCGTGAGGTCGATCACGCGGTCGTGCTCCTTCGCACCCTGGACCGTGCGCTTGAGCGGCGCGGCGCCCGGAGGCGCGACCGCGATCACGCGGTCCAGCGCGAGATAGTTCTCGTGTCCGACGGCGAGGAGCTCGGCCATCGCCCGCGCTACGCGCCGCTGAGACGGGCGAGGTCGTCCCAGAAGCCGGGGTATGAGACGGCCACGTCCCCGGCGCCCAGAATGCGCGAGTCGCCGCCGCCGGTCATCAAGGCGGCGACCGCGCCCAGCATCGCGAGGCGGTGGTCACCGTGCGAGGCGGCCGTCGCAGCGTGGAACTTCGCACGACCCTGCACGACCATGCCGTCCGGCCGCTCTTCGACCTCCGCGCCGAAGGCGCGGAGTAGCATCGCGGTCGTCGCGACGCGGTCAGACTCCTTCACGCGCAACTCGGACGCCTCGCGGATCACCGTCTCGCCCGAAGCCAGCGCGCCGCAGAGCGCCACCAGCGGCAATTCATCGATCGCGCGCGGCACGAGGTCGCCGAAGACCTCGACGCCGTGCAGTTGCGAGGAGCGCACAACGAGGTCGGCCACCGGTTCGCCGCCGACCACCCGCTCTTCCTGAAACTCGATGCTCGCACCCATCGCGCGCAGGATGTCGATGATGCCGGTGCGGGTCGGGTTCACGCCCACGCCGCGCAGCCGGATCTCGGCGTCAGGGTGGACAGCGCCTGCGACGAGCCACGCCGCGGCGGTCGAGATGTCGCCGGGCACGCGCACGTCCACGGCGCGCAGGTCGCCCGCGAGCGGCGTCAGCGTGACGGACGGGCCGTCCTCGACGATCCCCACCCCCATCGCAGAGAGCATCCGCTCGGTGTGGTCGCGCGACTTCGCGGGTTCGACCACGGTGACCGGCCCGTCCGCCGCGAGCGAGGCGATGAGCAGCGCCGACTTCACCTGGGCGGAGGCGACGGGCGTCCGGACGGTGCGGTTGCCCTTGATGCTGCCGCCCTGGACCGCGAGTGGCGCCAGCGTGTTGTTCTTCCGACCCGCGATGCGGACACCGAGCTCGCCCAGCGGCTGGACGATGCGGCCCATCGGCCGTGAGCGCAGCGATGCGTCGCCCGTGAGCACCGTGTAGAACGGCAGCGACGCGACGACGCCCGCGAGCAGGCGCATCGCCGTCCCCGCATTGCCGCAGTCGAGGACGTCGTCCGGCTCATGCAAGCCTGCCCGCCCCTGGCCGTGCACGACGACGCCTCCGGGGACCTCCTCGATACGTGCGCCAAGGGCACGCAGGCAGGCGATCGTCGACCGCGTGTCGTCGGAGTCGAGGAAGTCATCGACGCGCGCGGTACCCGACGCCATCGCGTTGAACATGAGTGCACGGTGGGTGATCGACTTGTCGCCGGGAACCGCCACCTCGCCGCGGAGGCGACGGGTTGCACTGACCGTCCGCTCACTCGTGTCGCGTATCGCCTCGATCATCGCGTCCCCCGGCCCGCGGCGGCAGCCTAAACGTTCCGCCGCGTACGGTCGTGCTGTTCGAGCTTCTTCAGCCGGTCCTCGGAGTCGCTCATGACCTCGCGGAGCTTCTCGCTCACCCAGCCGCCGGCGAGGAAGTCGGAGAAGGAGAAGACGCCGACCTGGCGGACGTCAGCACCCACCTTCTCCTCGCGGCCCACGATGCCATTGCGGAATCCGGTGTACTCGAACTCGGTCGCGGCGAGGAGTTTGTACAGGTCGCCTTCGTTGTCCACGTCGTTGATCCGGTCGCGCAGGTCCAACAGGGTGGAGGCAAACCGCTCCAGCCAGTGGGCGATGTTCTCGCGGTTGGTCACGGTGATGTCGAACGCCATCGCCGGGTCCGTGCCGGAGAGACGCGTCATGTCGCGGAACCCCCCCGCGGCCATAACGGAGAGTTCCGGCCACGCCTCGGAGGCACGCTCCATCGAGAACAACGCGACCGCGGCCATCATCGGCATGTGCGAGATGGCGGCCGCGTAGGCGTCATGCTCGGCGGCGTCCATGAACATCGGCTTCGCGCGCACGGTGTCGACGAGGTTGAGGATGGCGTCGACGGCGCGCTCCGTGGAGTTCACGGCAGGCACCACGATCCAGCGCGCGCCATCGAACAGCGAGGCCTCCGCGGCTTCCGGCCCGAAGTCGGTCTTGCCCGCCATTGGATGGCTACCGACGAAGTTCTCGGAATGCGGCAGGAGGTCGGCGGCCCAGCGAAGCACTTCAGCCTTGGTGGAGCCGGTGTCCGTGACGATCGTGTCTGGCCCGAGCGCCGGACCGATTTCTTCCATCAGTTTCTGGATGGCCAGCAGCGGCGCCGCGAGGATTACGAGGTCGGCGCCCTGCACCGCCTCGCGCGGAGTGTCGGCGACGCGATGGAACGCGCCGCGCTGCTGCGCCTTGCGCGCGACGTCGAGGTACTTGTCCTGACCAACGAGTTCGACGTCGGACTTCCCACGGTCGCGGATGGCGAGCGCGATCGAGGTGCCGATCAGGCCGGTACCGAGAATGGCGACGCGCGTCATGCAGGCTCCTCGTACGGTGGTGGAGGCATCGTAACACCGGGCACGGGCACCGGCCGGTGACGCCTAGGTGCGACTGTCCCATTCGATGAACCGCGCGACCTCTGGGTCATTCGCCGGGGGGGTACTCGTGTGCGCCGCCACGATCTCGACGACGCGCGGCGAGCAGCCCGCAGCCGCCAGCCGCTCCGCGCCCAGCCGCGCGTGGTGCCGGAGCCGCCAGAGGCCAGTGCGCCACGACGGCCCGGACTCCGCCTCCAGCCGCCGCCCGAGGCCGGGCCTCACCGCCTCCAGGAGGACGAAGATGATGCGCTGCCAATCGTGCAACTCCGCCTTCCCCACGTCGTGCAGGAGCGCCGCTACCAGGGAGTCGCGCGAGGCGCCCGCGGCCGCCAGCGCGCGGAAGAGGTCGAGGGAGTGGCGCTGGTCGCGTCGCTGCATGCCAAGGAACAGTCGAACTTCCACGGGCGATAGCAGCGCGCGGACCGTTGCCGCCTCGTCCGGGCGCACGCGGGCGAAGAGCCCTTTCGCATACTGCTGTGCGCGGTAACGCGGACGGGACGCGGCGCGGCGAAGGAATCGGATCACGGCCGTCAGGAGAAGCGGATCGCGGTCGCGTCACCGAGGAACGCCCGCAGCAAGAGGTCCACGAATGGCCCGGTGATGGTGAGCAGGCTGAAGGCGCCTCCCGTGATGAACGGCGCCATGACCAGCAGCATCAGCATCCCCGGCCCCCAGCGGCCCCACTCGTACGCGAGCTTGGGAGGCAGCACAAGGTCGAGCAACCTCGACCCGTCCAGCGGTGGGATCGGGATCAGGTTGAAGGTGCCCAGCAGCACGTTCAACAGCACGACGGTGCCCAGGAACAGGCCCGCGAGGTCGGCGGGGCTGCTCGCCCACTCCTGCGCCAGCAGCCGGACTGCGCCCCCGCCGACAAATGGATGCCAGAACGGGATCAGCCCAACTTTGATCGGAAGCGCCGCCAGTCCCGCGATCACGAAGTTCGACAGCGGCCCGGCGATCGCGATCGCAGCCATTTGCGTCGCGTTCCGCGGGTTGACCGGCACCGGCTTCGCCCACCCGAAACCGACAAAGAAAATCAGCGTCGTCCCGATCGGGTCGTAGTGACGTCGTGGGTCCAGGGTCAGCCGCCCCATACGGCGCGGGAGCCGGTCGCCGAGGCGGTCGGCCACGAGTGCGTGGCAGAACTCGTGAAAGATCAGCCCCGTCAGCATCGAGGTCACAAAGGCCGTGCAGATGATCACGAACGCCACAGGCGCGTCGAAGAGAAGAGGCAGGAACTGGAGGACCACAAATGGAGGATAGGGGGCGGAGGCCGCATACGCTGCGGATGCGATGGTTGCGGGGAAGCGTGAAATTTCGTTGACACCCTCGATCGGGCGTCCGTATCGTGAACCACGTCGTCCAGCGCCGGCGTGAACGTCTCGACGGTGCGGCTGACGGAAAGGGCTCAGGCCAGCCGCGTCGCGTCGCCGGGACCTGGCGGGGGCCGGGTGGCGTCGCCCCCTCGGGGGCCGCGGCCCGCGACGAATGCTGACACCTCGCCATCTCCCCCGACCCGCCTTGGCCGGCGCGACCATCGTCGCGCTCCTCCTGATCGTCTTCGGCGCCATCCGTCTGCTGCCGCTTGCCGGCGGCAGTGAGACGCCCGACGGCGTCCCGCTGGCCGTTTTCGCGGAGTTCGGCGACCTCGCGGACAAGATCTACAGCGCCCCCGCGGACGACCCGACGAAGCGGACGCTCCTGGCCACGGTCGAGCACGCTGCAGGCTGGGGCATCAATCCGGCCACCGCGACGCGCGACGGCCGCGCCGTGTTCCTGCTGGCGCCCTCGAACGGCGGCGGTCGCGAGGCGCCGGCGGAAGTCTGGACGATCAACCTGCGGACGGGGCAGCGGACGAGGATCGCAGGGGACGCCGACCTTCTCATCCAGCCGATCCTAAACCGCGATGGCTCCATCCTCTACCGACGCAGCAACGGGCTGCGCCAGGAAATCGTCCGTGCGAACGTCGGCGACGCCTCGCGCATCACGGTCTACGGCGAGGACACGACGTTCGGTGTCTTCCCGGTCGGCGAGGACGCGGAGGGGCACCTGGTGGTCGCCCGTCTCTCTACGGCGGGCACCGACTTGCTGCGCGTGAAGGAGGGGGCGGCGCAACTGATCGTCCACGCCTCCGACCACGTGGCGCGGGGCTGGCAGATCGCGCCAGACGGGAAGTCCATCGCCTACGCCGCACCCGAGGTGAGGGGCGACCGCGTGGTCTATCGTGTCCACGTCGCCGCGCTCGCGGATGGCAAAGCGCGCCCGCTGGCGGAGACACCGGTCGACGCCGACCAGTTCGCCCCGCTCTGGGCGCCCAGTGGAGACGCCCTCGCGCTCGGACAGGACGCGCGCGCCGGCGCGCGTGCGGTCACGATCGTCGAGGGCACCCGCATGCGCACCCTGGCTGCCCCCGAGCGCGGCTTCGACGTGCCGCTCTCGTGGAGCGAGGGGGCGGCGTATCTGGCCGTGCGCTCGTTCGACGGCAGCACCGCCACCGACCCCGGCAACGAGACGGCGGTCGTAATCAGCCCGGGGGGCGGCCGCTATGCGATCACGGCGACGGGCGAGGTGATCTTCATCGGCTGGGTGACCCGTGGCTGAGCGCCGGCGGTCCCTCGTCGTCGTGCTGGCTGCGCTCGTCGTCGCGGCGGGCCTCGTGGGGCTGTCGGCGCGCAATGGCACCGAGCTCGCAGAGGCGTGCGCCTTCGACCCACGGCGTCCGTACGCCTACGAGGCCGACCAGTTGCGCACGTTGTATCTCCAGGGGATCGATGCCGCCTCGGTCAACGCCCTCGTGCCAGGCGACCCATTCTTCGGTCTCCCGCCGATCGAGCGCGGCGCACGGACC
>SCTU01000070.1 GCA_004297315.1 Dehalococcoidia bacterium
CGGTCAATGATGGCGCGCAGTCGACCTCCAACGGCTCATCGTCGAACAATGGCAATCGGGCAGCGTGGAACTTCACGTTCTCGGCTGCGACCGGACTGAACGGCGCGACGACGGATCTGAACGACTTCACGCTTCAACTCCTTTACGACGTCGATCCCGGCCCCGGTACGAGCTACCGGACACTCACGCTCGAACCCGGCAGTGCTGGCCCGGGGCGGTCAGGCTTCCGATGGCGGGATCAGGGCACTGGCTTGGTGTTCATCGCCGATGATGAAGGCAATGCCAATGTCACGCAGAATTCCGAGAACTACTCGTTCGGGTTCTTCCAGGCATTCTTGACTAGCCCTTACGGCATCGGGAATGCCTTCGCCGGACCTGCGCAGTTCGATATCGTCCTGCAGGCATTCGATGGCCCGCAAATGATCGTCCGCAACCACATCGCCGTGGACGTCCTTCCGTAGGCGTATCGGGGATTCATGGAGTCCGGGCCGCGTCTCCTGCTCTGCGGAGCGAGAGACGCGGCCCGACTCTTCCATTGGCGACCCGCGCTACACGGACAGCCCCGAGTGGGCCATCTGGGGCACCTGGGAGTACACGTGCCCACGGTTTCGGGATCAGGCAACCTCGCGGTGTAGTTCCGCGACCCATCGGAGAATCCGATGGGCATCGTCGCTTCGGCTGCGCCGCAGCGGAGTAGGGGTACAACGGGCGTACCGTCTCCGGGTACAGTGCGGCCATGGTCGACGAACTTGATGTGCGGCGAGAGGCCCGTGAGCGTTTTCAGCGCGCGGTCGACGTGCCGATGCTCGCCCTTTCGCTCGCGTTTCTACTAATCCTGCTGGCACCAATGCTCGTGGACCTGTCCCAGAGCACCACTGATGCGCTCCAGCGGGTCGAGTGGTTAATCTGGGCGGCTTTTGCCGTTGAACTCGCCGCGAACACCTATCTTGCTCAGCGTCGACTCGTTCACCTGCGTGATCACTGGTTCGACGTGCTGATCGTCGCGTTGCCCGTGTTGAGGCCACTCCGGATCGCCCGTGCCGCACGATTCCTCCGACTGAGTCAGGGCACCAGACTCCTCGCAGTGGTTGCCCGTTTCACGCATTCGGTGCGGGCAATCCTCGCTGAGCGTGGACTGCAATACGTGCTGCTGACAGGGCTCGTCCTCATCGTGGTCGCGGCGGCGGCCGTCTCCCGCTTCGAGCGCGGTAGCGACGGCTCGATCCAGAACTTTGCTACGGCGTTGTGGTGGGCGGCAACCACTGTGACGACCGTCGGCTACGGGGACGCTTACCCAGTCACGGCGGAAGGCCGCGGGGTCGCCGTTTTCCTGATGATCCTAGGGATCGCGATGTTCGGACTACTGACGGCGAGCATCACCTCGTTCTTTGTCTCTCCCGCCAAACGGGACGCGACGACGCTTGACGACGTGATGCGCGAGATTCATCGCCTGGAGGCGCGTGTCGAAGAACTCACGCGGGAAAGCGGTCGTCCGACCAACTAGCTTCGCGTCCCCACCGGCACCGCGATCTCGGCGGGCAACCCATCGATGAACGTGACGGCGCGGCCGCGCTGGGCGGGGACGCGGCTGCCGAAGAGGAGGCCGGTGAGGTTCGCCGGGTCCGTCGAGGCGACGGTGATGGGGACGCCGTCGAGGGGTTCGTTGCGAATCGCGCGGAGCAGCGGGATCGCCTCGGGATGGGCGAACTGCTCACCGGCGACGCCCATGACGAAGCGGCCGCCGCGCACCACACCGCGCGCTTCGAGGCGGCGGAGCGCCTTCATGATCAAGCGCCACGGGATCGTCATCGGCTCGCGCGAGGTCACGTCGCGGAAGAGCACGCCGTAGCGGTCGAGGAGCACGCGCGCGATCTGCTCGGCGAGGGCGTCCTCGTCAGCCGGGTCGACCTCAGGCGTCTGGACGGCCGCCCAGCGTCCCGGTGGTCCGCCGCCGGCGAAGAGGCCGCCGCGCAGGTAGTTGCCGCCGCGCCGCCCGTCGCCCCGGCCGTTGCGACGCCGCCCGCCGGCGATCTCACGGAGCCCCTGGAAGCCGTCGGAGGCGAGCAGGCCCGCGGCGATCAGCGAGCGCATGCCGTCCTCGACGTCCGTCACGAGGCGGCGCGTCTCGCGCACGATCTCCTCGAAGAAGAGCGCGCCCTTCGCGCGCAGCAGCGCGATCACCTCGCCCGCCGCGCCGCCTTCGGGGTCCTCCGCCTGCGCGGTCGCGTAGTGGCGTGTCGCCGCGAGCAGCGCGGGCAGGTCCGGACGCAGCGCGAGCGTCACCGGGGTCGCCCTCGTCGCCGCGGTGCCGAGGAGGTGGGGGCCGTCCGGGTTCGCCCTGCGCGGGGTGAGGCGCGCCCACGTCACCTCTCCGGCGAGGCAAAGCTCGTCCAGCCAGGAGGCGTGGTACTCGCGCATCCGCGCGCGCAGCAGTTCGCCCTCCCACGTGCTCGCCGGGGCCTCGAAGCCCTGGAGTCGCGTGATGAGGGCGCGCAGGCCGCCGCGGCCCTCGACGAGCGCTCGCGGGTCGAGATGCTGCCAGCGCAGGAGGAAGCGCATGTAGTCCTGCTTCGACGCGGGCTCGATCTCGCGGCGCAGCCGGTCGAGGGTGTAGCGGTGGATCCGCGCGAGCAGGCGGCGGTCGCACCACTCGTCCTCGCGCACGCCCGGCGTGTAGTGGCCGCGCAGCACGAAGCCCTGTGCCTCGAGCATCGTCAGCCCGTTCACGACGTCCGGTTCGGCGAGCGCCGTGCGCGCCGCGAACATCGAAGCGGTCGCGACGCCGACCGCCTC
>SCTU01000071.1 GCA_004297315.1 Dehalococcoidia bacterium
CCTCGCGGCCGGCGCAGGTGTACGAGCAGGAGATCGGGCTGCTGACGCCGGCGGTGACGGCGGCGCTGGCGGACGCGGAGGCGAAGTACCCCGCGGCGTGGATCGTCGAGGCGATCCGGCTGGCGGTGCTGAACAACGCGCGCTCCTGGCGGTACGCGGAGGCGATCCTCCACCGCTGGGAGACGGAGGGACGTGACGATGAAAGCGCTGGGCGATCTGCTGGGCGACCGGCCAACCCCTTCGACGCGCTCATCCATCGAGACTGACGTGCCCCCGCGGCACGTCGAGTCCGATCCGCCGTGCATGCACTGTGGCGGGGCGCGCTTCGTGAGGGTGACAGCCGACCCCGAGGACCCGCGGTTCGGCCAGGCCGTGCCGTGCCGCTGCGTGCGCCAGGAGGACTCACGGGAGCGGCGCGACCGCCTCACGCGCTACTCACGCCTCGGCGCGCTGCGGCGGCTCACGTTCGAGACGCTGCTGCGCTCCGGCCGCGCGAGCGACCCGCGCGCGCAGCGCGCCTACGCCGAGGCCGTCGGGATCGCGGAGCGCTACGCGCGCCAACCCGAGGGCTGGCTGGTGCTTTCCGGCGCGCACGGCAGCGGCAAGACGCATATCGCCGCCGCGATCGCTAACGCCGTGATCGAGCGCGGCGACCCCGCCCTCTTCGTCACGGTCGCGGACCTGCTCGACCACCTGCGCTCGGCATATGCCGACGATGCCGAGGTCGAGTACGACGCGCTGTTCGAGCAGGTGCGGAACGCGCCCCTGCTCGTGCTCGACGACCTCGACGCGTACGCGGAGACCGCGTGGGCGCGGGAGAAGTTCTTCCAGATCGTCTCGCACCGCTTCAATGCCGCGCTGCCGACGGTGTTCACTGCCGTCCGTCAGCCCGCCGACCTCGACGCGCGGCTCGCGGTGCGGCTGACCGACCCGGCGCTTGCGCAGGTCGTCGAACTGGGCGGCGAGGCGCAGCCCGCCTACGTCCAGGTGGGCGCGATGACGCGCGAGCGGCTGGCGGCGTTCACCTTCGACAACTTCATCCCGGACGGCGTGGGGTTATCCGGCGCCGACCGGAAGAGTTTGGAAGGCGCCTACCGCCGCGCGGTGACGTGGGCTCGCGACCCGAAGGGCTGGTTCGTCCTCCTGGGCAAGAACGGCAGCGGCAAGACCCACCTCGCGGCCGCGATCGCGAACGAACGGCTCGCGAAGGGCGACCGCGTCGCGTTCGCGAACGTGCCCGACCTGCTCGACGAGTTGCGCGCGGCATACGCGCCGGACGCCCGGCGGCGCTACGACGATATCTTCCGCACGCTCGCGGAGATGCCGGTGCTGATCCTCGACGATCTCGGTGCGCAGAAATCGAGCCCGTGGGCGGAGGAGAAGCTGTACCAATTGCTGAACCACCGCCACCTGGCGCGCGCGCTGACGGTGATCACCTCGAACGTCCACCCGAAGGACATGGAGCCGCGCATCGCCTCGCGGATCGGCGACCGGGACGTCTCCGAGATGTCCGAGATCACCGCGCCGGACTTCCGTCTGATGAACCACGGCGGGAAGAAGTAGCGGAGCGGCTGCGGCCGACGTGCTACCTGACGAGGCCCTGTCGCACGAGCCAGTCCGTCGTGTGCGGCGCGCTGTGGTGGAGCGCCTCAACGGGTGGCAGCGAGGCGCGGTCGAACCATTCGAGCGCGGTGAACTCGGGGCGGTGCTCCGCGCGCGTGTCGCCCTCGATTGCCGCGCCTGCATACACCGCCTCGAAATGCTCGCGGTCCCAGAACAACCCCACGAGGCGTTCGGCCGTGGCGCGCACGCCCGTCTCCTCGGCCAGTTCGCGTGCGGCGGTGCGCTCCGGCGCCTCGCCCGGCTCCGCGTGCCCCGAGGGCGCGGCCCACAGCCCTGCGCCGGGGACGCCCTCGCGACGGCGCCCAAGGAGCACGCGGTGGTCGCGCAGCGCGAGCAGTCCGGCGGTGGGGCGCGGGTTCTCGTAGTGCCAGGCGGCGCAACGCGAGCAGTGCCAGATGCCGGTGGTGTCCGCCACCAGCCCGCCCGAGCACTGGGCGCAGAACCGCGGCAGCGGTCGCGCCGTCCGCCCGCTCACGACCTCGGCAGTCGCAACGTCGAGCGCCGTCGCGGCGAAGCGCCGCGGATCGGGCGAGCGCGCTAGCAGGCCGCGCAGGAGGGCTTCCGTCGTGGAGAAGGCGAGGTCGTCCCACGGCACCTCGTCCGGGGCGCACCAGCACACCGTGGCGACCTCGTCGCGCGGGTGCGCCTCCTCCTCGGTGGCCGCGAGGAACGAAAGCACGATGTGGCCGCGGCCGTCCGGGGTGGGGAGGAGCCGCGGGATCGCGGCGAGCCCGAGGACGCGCGCGATCACACCCGCCTCCTCGGACGCCTCGCGTGCGGCGGCGGCGGGCGGCGTCTCGCCCAACCCGATAAACCCTCCGGGCACCGTCCAGCGGCCCGGGCTCCGTTCCACATCGCCGCGCTGGATGAGGAGGACGCGGCCGTCCCGCACGATCACCGCCTCGCCGACGGGGATCGGGTTGCGCCAGCGCGTCGTCCCGCACGCCTCGCAGCGCTGGTGGCCGAGGTAGCGCTCGACGAGGCGCGGCGAGCCGCACACGTTGCAGTACGGCGTGTCCCCGGACGTGCTGCTGGGAGGGATGGTCACCGGTGGGTTACCGCGCGACCGGCCTGGGCGCGACGCCTTCCTGCCACTGGGCGCCGTCCGGACCCCATTCCTTCTTCCACACGGGCACGGTCTCCTTCACGCGGTCGACCGTACGCAGCGCCGCCTCGAAGGCGTCCTGCCGGTGCGCGGCCGCGACCACGACGAGCAGCGAGGTTTCGCCGACCTCCAGCATGCCGACGCGATGATGGATCCCGACGTCGTAGACCTCGCGCGCGGCGTAGGCGGCGCGCGTCTCCTGCGCGACGGCTGCGAGTTGCCGGACGGCCATCTCCTCGTACGCCTCGTACTGGAGGCGGAGCACGGCGTGCCCCTCATGGTGGTCGCGCACCGTGCCTTCGAACACGACGCAGGCGCCGGTGGCCGGCGTCATCACTGCGTCGCGAAGCGCCTGCGGGTCGAGCACGGCGCGGGTGACGAGGACCTTCGGCGTCTCGCCCGCGGCCCCGCCGGAGATCGGCGGGATCAGCGCCACGGTGTCGCCGTCGTGCAGCGCGGTGCCGGGTTCGAGGATGTACTCCTCGTTCACGGCGATCGCGACGCCGCTCAGGTACGGTCCGAGCTTCGGGTGCGCCTCGCCGAGACGGGCACGCAGGGCCTCGACCGTCACGTCGGGCGTGGCGAACTCCTCGACGAGGGCGTCGTTGCCGACGACCTCGCGCAGGCCGGCGAAGAGGCGGACGGTGACGCGCACGAGCCCTCCCGCGTGGGTGACCATGGCACTCAGTATAGGCGGCGCGGGCGGGCGGCCTCGGTCAGTCGAGGTCGCGGAGCGGGCGCTGGCGCAGGAGGACGAGCATGCTCACGCTGATGATCACGAGCGCCGCGATCGGGTAGGTGCGTTCGATGCCGATCGCGGCGGCGAGCAGGCCGACAAGCAGCCCGGTCACCTGCATGAGGCCGCCACCGAGCAGGAGCAGGCCGGTCACGCGGCCGAGCACACGGTTGGGCACGATCGCCTGGACGATGCCGATGCCGACGGTGTTCATCACCATGAACGAAACCCCCGCCAACGCGTTGAAGGCGAAGGCGATCGGGATCGCGCGCACGAGCGAGAAACCGAGCACCGCCACACCGAGGCCGAAGCAGGAGCCGAGGAAGAGCCAGCCTCGATGTTGGAGGCTCGGCCGCGTCATGAGGTAGGTGGTCGAGAGGACGGAGCCGATCCCCCAGAAAAGGGCGAGCATCCCCCAACCGGCCGCCCCCAGGTGCAGGACGTCCTTCACCCACGCCCCGATCAGGATCCCCATCACGGAGAGGCCGGCCGCTGTGGAGAGCCACGTGAGCAGCACCGTCCAGCGCACGGCAGGTTGCTCCGCCAGGACCTCGAGGCCGCCTCGAAGGTTCTCCCACACGGACTCGCGGCGGGCGTCCGGGTCGGCAGCGGACCCCGCGCTCGTCATCGCCATCGCGCAGGCCAGCACGGCGGCCGGCCCGACCGCGGAGATCAGGTAGGTCGAGCCGACCCCGAGGTGCTCGAGCGACCAGCCGGAGAACGGAGCGGCGACGAGCAGCGCCGCCGACACGATCATGAAGAACAGCGACAGCGCGCTGGACAGCAGCGCCTCCGGCACGACGTCGCGCAGCATCGACGTCCGCGTGGGGCCGTCCTGTCCCTGGATCAGGCCGAACGTGGCGAAGAGCACGATCATCAACGGCAGGAGCCAGCCTTCGCCGTCGCGCACCGAGGGGACGAGCAGCAGCGCGCCGATCGCGACTGTCATCGCTAGCGCGGCGAACTGGCTCACGATCAGCACGCGTCGCCGCGGGAAGCGGTCGGCAAACGCCCCGCCGAAGAGCACGTACGAGAGGAACGCGACGCCGCGGCTCGCACCGAGCGCGCCGAGGTAGATCACCGCCTTGCCATCGGGTGCGGCGGTCGTGACGTACCAGCCCTGCGTGAAGAAGAGCAGCGGCTGCGTCAGGCCCACCGCCAGTTGGGTGCCGAGGAGCAGCCGGTACTCGCGGACGCGCAGGGCCTGGCGCAGCGGTGAACCGGTCGTCGCAATGGCGGCCACGGCGCCTCCGTCTTTCTGGCATGCTGCATCGCGAAGTGGCGCGGCGGAGAAGTGTCGAGGCTAACGCCTGGGAGGCCTGGAGTGTTGTCCGGACGCCAGATTGAAGCCGGGGGCCGTCCTCTGCGGCGGCTGCTCGCCGAAGCGGCCGAGTTCCTGCTTCCCCAGCACTGCCTGGTGTGCGGCCGCTTCGGGGCAGCGCTGCACGACCGATGCCTCGCTCGGCTGCCCGCTGCCGAGCCGCCACGTTGCCTGCGCTGCTGGCGTCCCGGCGCCGGGACATGGTGCGAGCGCTGCGCAGCAGGCGGGCCCGACGCCCCTGCCTTCGATGGGCTGCGTGCGCCCTTCGAGTTCGAGGGTGCCGCGCGCCGCGCCATCATCGAGGCGAAGTTTCGGGGCGTGACGGCGTTGCTCCCACCGCTCGCCCGCGCGGCCGCCATGACGGTGCCCGAGGAGTGGGACGTCGGGCTGGTAGTGCCGGTCCCCCTCGCACCCCGGCGGCGGCGCTTGCGCGGTTACAACCAGGCGGAACTCGCCGCCCGGGAGATCGCGCGCGCACTCGGCCTTCCTATCGAGTTGAAATGGTTGAGACGCGTCCGCGAAACACCACCGCAGGCGGGACTGACCGCGGCAGCACGGTCGACGAATCTGCGGGAGGCGTTCGCTGCGGTTCCCCAGCCATCTGCCCGGAACGTGCTCGTGGTCGATGACGTCACCACGACGGGTGCAACATTTGAGGCGGTTGCGCGGGCGTTGCGGTCTGCGGGTGTGCACCGTGTCTATGCCGTAGCGTTGGCACGCGAGGATTAGCGGCGCGTTTCCACGGTGTCTACACTAAAAGTGCCCGCGAGGGGCGGGCGAGGCTTTCTGTGATCATCACTGTGACCCTGAACCCCGCGATCGATGAGACGGTCGAACTCGACCGCTTCGTCGAGGGCGACACGAATCGTGTCGCCTCGATCCGTCGTGACATCGGCGGCAAGGGCATCAACGTGGCGCGCGTCCTGAAGGAACTCGGGTACGAGCCGCTCGCCATGGGCTTCGCGCCCGGCGACCTCGGCCGCATGATCGAGGACACGCTGCGCGACGAGAACATCGGCGTCGACTTCACCTTCCTCGACGGCGTCACGCGCACCAACATCACGCTCCTCGACCGGTCGAAACACCGCCACACGGTCCTTTCCGCGGCAGGCCCGTACGCTTGGCCTGACGACATCGAAGAGATGATCGCGAACGTCCGCCGGAGGATCCGCCCGGACACGTGGCTCGTGCTCGCGGGGTCGTTGCCGCCGCCATGTACCGGCGAGGTATACGCGCGGCTGGTGCGGGAGGCGGAACGCGCAGGGGCGTTGACCGCCCTCGACGCGGACGGCCTCGTCGTCCGGCAGGTGCTCGACAACGGCGGACGGCCGACGTTGATCAAGGTCAACCAGCACGAGCTCCAACGCGTGCACGGCGACCCGACCGAGACCGAGGATGAGGTATTCGAGGCCGCGGAGACGATCCGCCACATGGGTGTGGCGGCGGTCGTCGTGACGCGCGGCACGTTGGGTTCCGTCGCGCTGACGCCGGACGCCGACTACCGCATCAGCGCACCAGAGGTCGAGGTCGTCTCCGCGGTGGGCGCCGGCGACGCGTTCCTCGCGGCGATGCTGCTCGCCCTGCGCCGGAACGAGGGCTGGGAGCAGGCGTTGCGTCGCGGCGCGGCGGCGAGCGTCGCCTGCTGCCTGATGCCGGGCAGCGCCGAATGTCGGGCGCAGGACGTGCAGCAACTGGCCGACCAGGTCGTCGTCAAACTCATCGCCCGCCACGCGCACGTCGGCTGACGGCACGCTCGATGACCCTTGACCTCGCGATCCTGCTCGGCGGGATGGACGGCGGCTCCCTCGAGCAGTGGATGCGTCACGCGCTGGAGGCGAGCGCGCTCGACTCCGCGGAGGCGGCGCTGGCCTCGGGCTCCTTTGGCCGGGTCTTCCTGCTCGCCGACCACCCTCCCACACACGTCGTGCCCGCGGGCGTGATCGTCGAGACCGACGTGGAGGCCGGCGGGGCGCCCTTCCACTACGGCGAGCGCATGACTGATTGGGTGCGACGTCACGGCGTCGAGCGGTTCGTGACGGCAGGCGCCGGGAGCGCCCCGCTGTTGGAGGCTGACGACTGGCGCACTTTCGCGCAGGCGCTGGACGGTGCGCCCGGTGCGCGGTGTGTCACCAACAACCGTTTCTCCGCCGACATCTACGCGCTCGCGCCCGCCTCGCTGCTGGCGCGCCTCGACCCTCCGCCCGCCGCCGACAATGCCGTGCCGCACCGCCTGCACGCCCAGCACGCGGTCGATGTGGTCGAGTTGCCGCGGACGGTCGCGACGCAGTTCAACCTCGACACACCGATGGACCTCGCGGCGCTGGCGCTCGCGGGACGCGGCGGGCCTCGGTTGCTCGCGGCGCTGCGCGAGGGCGAGGTGCGCCTGGACACGACGCGGTTGGAGCGCGCCGCGGCGTGCTTCACCGACCGCGCCGCGCAGGTGCTCGTGGCCGGCCGCGTCTCCTCAGGGACGTGGAGCTACCTCGAGCATGAGTCCGCCTGCCGCGTGCGCGTGCTCGCGGAGGAGCGAGGCATGGTGTCCGCCGGGACGGACGTGGCTGGCACCGCACGCTCGATCCTCGGCGCGCTGATCGCGGAGGCCGGGCCCGAACGCGTCTTCCACAGCCTTCTCCCGGAGTGGTGCGACGCGGCCTTCATCGACATCCGCCCCGCCCTCGTCCACCTCGGCATCCAGCCCTCGCGCGCCGACCGCTTCGCCGCGGACGCCGGCCTCCCCGCGGCGATCGAGGACCCCCGCCTGCGTGCGATCTCCGAGGCGGCGCAGGCCTCTCCGGTCCCCGTGGTGATCGGTGGACATTCGCTGGTGGGAGGCGTGCTCAACCTCGTGAACCAGTGGGCGTGGGACGCGAAGGACGCGCGCGAGGGGCGGCCGTCGCCGTAGAGGCCGCATCTCTGCCGGCCGGATGCCGCTGGCGACGGCGCGCGGTATCGTCGCCGTCCGCAGGTCCGAGGCCGGAGGAGGACGCGATGGGCGCACTGGAGCAGGTCGACCCGGAGGTGGCCGCCGTCATCCGTCACGAGGAGGGCCGCCAGCAGGCCGTGCTGGAGATGATCCCTTCGGAGAACTACGCCAGCGCCGCGGTGATGGAGGCGGTCGGCTCCGTCCTCACGAACAAGTACGCCGAGGGCTACCCCGGTGCGCGCTACTACCACGGCAACCGCTTCGTCGACGACGTCGAGAACCTCGCACGCGACCGCGCGAAGGCGCTCTTCGGCGTCGACCACGCCAACGTCCAGCCGCACTCCGGGACGCAGGCGAACATGGCGGTCTACCTCGGCCTGCTAAAGCCGGGCGACACCGTGCTGGGCCTGAAGCTGGACGCGGGCGGGCACCTCACGCACGGCTCGCCCGTCAACGCGAGCGGCCTCCTCTACAACTTTGTCTCCTACGGCGTGGACCGCGAGACGCACCTCGTCGACTACGACGACATGCTCCGCGTCGCCAAGGAGCACCGCCCGAAGATCATCGTGGTGGGCGCCACGGCGTACCCGCGCCTGTGGGACTTCCAGCGCGCCCGCGCGGTCGCGGACGAGGTCGGCGCGGTGCTGATGGCGGACATGGCCCACCTCGCTGGCCTGATCGTGGGCGGTGCGCACCCGAGCCCGGTGGGGGCGGCCCCGGTGATCACCACCTCCACGCACAAGACGCTGCGTGGCCCGCGCGGCGGCATGGTGCTCTGCGACCGGCCCTATCGCCAGCGCATCGACCGGGGCGTGTTCCCGGGCTCGCAGGGCGGGCCGATGATGCACGTCATCGCCGGCAAGGCGGTCATGCTGAAGGAGGCCGCCACGCCGGAGTTCCGCGCGCACGCGAACCAGGTGGTCGCGAACGCGAAGGCGCTCGCTGCCGCGCTCATCGACGCCGGGATCGTGCTGGTCTCCGGCGGCACCGACAACCACCTCGTCCTCGTGGACGTCCGGCCGCTCGGCCTGAACGGCGTCCAAGCCGCGGACGCGCTGGAGGCGGCGGGGATCGTCGTGAACTCGAACCCAATCCCGTTCGACACCCTGCCCCCACGCGAGGGCGGCGGGATTCGCTTCGGCACCCCCGCGATCACCTCGCGCGGGATGGGGGAGGCGGAGATGCGCACGATCGGCCAGGGCATCGCGCACATCCTCCAGGCCCCGGCAGACACGGGCGTGCACGACCAGGTGGCGACGACCGTGCGCGACCTGACCGCGCGCTTCCCCGCCCCAGGGATCCCGATCCGTTAGGCCTCTCAGGCCGCTTGCTGGCCGGTGTGCCAATTTCATCCCGGGGCGTCCAGGCCCTCGACGAAGCACTATCATCCGGTCTGGCCGGACGTTTGCCCGGCAGGCGGTCGGTGGAGAATGCGCCCGCCCGAAGGGACTGAACATGGACTGGAACGACA
>SCTU01000072.1 GCA_004297315.1 Dehalococcoidia bacterium
GGTCGGCGTGCAGGTGCGTGTTCACGACGATGTCGATGTCGGCGGGCTGCACGCCGACCGCGGCGAGCGAGGTGAGCAGCGTGCCCTCGGAGGCCGGGGAGGAGGCATCACGGTCGCCGGGCTTCCCGCCCACGCCGCTCTCGATCAGGATCGTCTTCCCTCGGGAGCGGAGGAGGAGACAGTTGAGGCCGAGCGTGAGCCGGTACTGCTTGTCGAGCGGCCCGCTCTGGCGCTCCCACATCACCCGCGGCACCACGCCGAAGACCGCGCCGGCGTCGTAGAAGTAGTCGCCGTCGCTCACGACGGCGAACTCGACGCCGCCGACCCGGTACCGCGCGCCGCTGGGGATGGCCATCGCGACCTCGCTCATGCGCCGAACCCGCCGACGACGGGTTCGGAAGCAGGATAGGCGGGGCGGGCGGCTCGCCCTACCTCGGACGCCTTCCGGTGGGGCTGCCGCCTCGCACCTTGCCCGGCTCTGCCGTGCTCCGTATCCTCGACCACTCTCGGGGCCGGGCACGGCCCCGGCCTCGCCGCAGCCCCGTTCGAGGGCCGCGACTCAAAGGAGCCGCTCGATGGGCACACCCATGGCGTTCTTTCGGGGTCAGTTCGTCCCGCTGGAGCAGGCGAACGTCAACATCATGACCCACGCCTTCAACTACGGGACGGCGGTCTTCGAGGGCGTCCGCGGGAACTGGAACGCGGAGCAGGACGAGCTCTACCTCTTCAAGGTGAAGGACCACGTCCGCCGGATCCGGCAGAGCGCCAAGATCATGCGCATGGGCCTTCGCTTCGACGACGACGAGGCGGCGGCGATCATCCAGCAGGTGGTGGAGAAGTCCGGCTTCAAGGAGGACGTCTACGTCCGCCCGATGATCTACATGTCCTCCGAGATCGTCGGCGTGCGGATGCACAACCTCGAATGGGACTTCCTGGTCTACGTCACGCCGTTCGGCGCCTACCTCGACCCTGACCAGGGCGCGCGCTGCGCGACCTCTTCGTGGCGGCGTGTCGACGACACCTCGATCCCGGCGCGGGCGAAGGTGAACGGCCTGTACGTCAACAACGCGATGGCCAAGAGCGAGGCCCAGCTCAACGGCTTCGACGAGGCGATCATGCTGAACCAGGACGGCCACGTCTCCGAGGGTTCCGGCGAGAACATCGTGATGGTCCGCAACGGCAAACTGATCACGCCGTCGCCGAGCGACAACATCCTCGAGGGCATCACGCTGGAGACGGCGCTCGAGATCGCGGGCCACGACATGGGGCTGTCGGTGGAGCGGCGCTCGATCGACCGCTCCGAGTTGTACATCGCCGACGAGATCTTCATGACCGGCACGGCCGCCCACCTCACCCCCGTGGTCGAGGTCGACCGCGTCCCGGTGGGGGATGGCCGTCCCGGGCCGATCTCGAAGCGGCTGCAGTCGCTCTACTTCGCCAGCATCACTGGACGAAAGCCCGAGTACATGTCCTGGCTTACGCCCGTGTACGCCCGCACCGGCGTGCGCGCATAGGCGTCGAGGGCAGTCCCCCCGCCCGCCCGTAGCGGGCGGGGCGCGTAGACTCGAAGGCGCGGTATCCACGCTCCCCGGGCGGGCCGCGGGAGGTCTGTTGCACTACCAGCCACCTCGGACGCTGGGCCTGATGATGGGCGGCGTGCTCGTCTCGTGGGCGCTCGCCGTCGCCGTGCTGCTCGCCGTCTTTGCCTGGGGGCGCCAGACCGACCTCGCGACTGCGGGGGCATGGATCGGCGCCGGGGGCGCGACCGCGCTCGCCGGACTGTTCGCCTACTGGACGATGGCGCTTGCCTCCCTGCGCTACACCGTCGACCGCAACGGGCTCGTGATCGCGTGGGCGGGGATCCGGCAGGTGATCCCGCTCCAGGCGATCGAGCGGCTGGTGCCGGGTACGTCTCTTGAGGTGCCACAGGTGCGCGGCATCTCCTGGTTCGGCTATCACATCGGCAGTGCGGAGATCCGCCGGATCGGGTCCGTGCTGTTCTACTCGACCCACCAGGCGCCCGAGCAGGTGCTCTACGTGATGACGAGCGAGCGCAACTACGCGATCTCCGTCCCCGACCCCGCCGCCTTCGCCCGCGAGATCCAGGTGCGCCAGGACCTGGGCCCTACCGCGGAAGTCTCCCATCACGTCGAGCGCACGTTGCCCGCACTCCAGGGGTTCTGGCGCGACCGCCGGGCGCTGCTGCTGCTCACCGCCGGCGCGTCGCTCTGCGCGCTCAACGCCGTCGTGCTCGGCCTGCGCTACGGCTCGCTGCCCGAGGTATTGCCGTACGTCTTCCCGCCCGGCGCCTCGCAGTCGCTTGCCGACGCGGCGACGCGCAGCCGCCTGATCGACGTCCCGCGCGCGGCCGCCGCCGTCCTCGGGCTGGACGTCGTGCTCGCGCTGCTCTTCGCGCTCTGGGACCGCGTCGCGTCGTACACCGTGCTGATGGCCGGGGCTGGCGTGCAGGTCGCGCTGCTCGCGGCGCTCGGCGTCGCGCTGGTGCGTGCCGCGTGACGGACGTCGACGTCGTCGTCGTGGGGGCGGGGCCGGGCGGGAGCACAGCGGCACGCGCGATCGCCGCGGGGGGCGCCTCCGTGCTGCTGCTCGACCGGGCCAAGTTCCCGCGCGACAAGCCGTGCGGCGGCGGCGTGACCGTGCGCGGCGCCAAGATCCTGCCGTTCTCGATCGACCCCGTTGTGGAGGACGTCGTCACCGCCGCGCGGATGCGCGTCCGCGAGCGGCGCGAGGTCACGCGCGACGCGGGCGGGCCGCTCACGTACATGACGCAGCGTCGCCGCTTCGATGCGTTCCTCGTGGAGAAGGCGCAGGCGTGCGGCGTCGAGTTCCGCGACGGGCAGACCGTGACGGACGTGGTGCGCCACGCGGACGGGACGTTCGCCGTGCGCACGAAGGACGGCGTGCACCAGTCCCGCGTGGTCATCGGCGCGGACGGCGCGAACGGCGTCGTCGGGAACCGCCTCGGCTACGAGGCGCCCGGCGAGAGCGCGGTCGCGCTCGAAGGGAACATCGCCTTCCCGCAGGGTGTGCCGGCGGAGTTCCGCGGGAAGGTGACGCTGAACTTCGGTCACCTGCCGGGCGGATACGGCTGGGTTTTCCCGAAGGGCGACCACATCAACGTCGGCGTCGGCGGATGGAAGTCGGCCTCCGGGCCGATCCTGCGCCCGGCGCTCCAGCGGCTCTGCCTCACCTACGGCCTCGACTTCGATGCCGTGACCCACCTTCGCGGCCACCACCTGCCGATGCAGCGTCGCGGGATGGTGATGGCCGCCGCCGGCTCGGCGGTCGTCGGTGACGCGGCGGGGCTCGTCGACCCGCTTTCGGGCGAGGGCATCACGGCGGCGCTGCTCTCCGGCACCGCCGTCGCGCCCGCGGTGCGCGACTACCTCGATGGCCGGGTGGCGACGCTCGCCGGGTACCAGGCGACGCTGGAGCGGGAGTACCTGCCGGAGTTCGAGGCGTCCCGGGCGTTGATGGAGATCTTCAACGTCAACCCGACGCCATTCGTCTGGATGCTCCAGCACCTCGGGCCGTTCTGGGAGGGCGCCTGCCGGATGATCCGCGGGGAGGTGGACTACATCGACCTGACGCACGTCGCGGGGCCGGTGAGTTACGCCCTGCTCGGGCCTACCGCGAAGGTCAGCCGCCTGATCACATCGCGCCGCGTCCCGCGCGGCTGACGCGAGGCTGCGCGTGCGCCCCTCGGGTTGGCTCTCACGAGTACTTCGACGGGTCGGGCGCGTACGCGAACATCACGCGCGCTTCGACGGCGATGACGGCGATCTCGCCGAGGCCGTACGGGCTGCTGCCGTACGCGGCCGTCGCCAGGCGGTCGTAGTCCTCGGCGAGCACGTCTTCGCGCGCCAGGACTCGAGCCCTGCCGTGCGCCCAGATGCCGATGTCGTCGCCGACGACGTGTACCAGGCTCACGGAAGGGTTGCGCCGGATGTGGCGTGCGCGGACGGCGTTGGCGTCGGTGCCCACGACCCATTGGCCGTGGATGAACCAGCCGTCCAGGGGCGCAGCGAGCGGCTCGCCCTGGCTGTTCACCGTGGCGAACGCGACGTGCTTCACGCCCTGCAAGTAGTTCACCACTTGCTGCGCCGTGAGGCGGCGCTCGTCCGTCACGATGCTGACGAGGTGCGCGCCCCCTCGACCGTGGCTTCGGTCGAGCAGGGCCTGCAATTCGCGCAGTTCCTCGGGTGTCTCCAGCATCGCGTCCTCCGCCCTCGTCCCGATGGAATGAGGTTACCGGGCGCGTGCCGCTCACGTGCATTCGTGCGCGGTCTCGTGGTGGCGTGCGTCTTCGCGACGGGATGCGGGTTTGCCGGCGACGCGCGCGCGATACCCACCGAGGAAGCGGTGTTCCGCCTCGGAGGCGCGTCGACGCCTCGGCCGGAGGCGGCGGGATCCTTGCTGCCAGCGGCGGAGGTGGAGCAGGCGTTGCGCTCGGTGATCTGCTGGTACGAGGACGCCTCGAAGGCGCGCGCGTGCCTGCCGCCGGGCGAGACAACCTTCCGCGCGCTCGACTCGATCGCGGCGTCAGGTGACCGGCGGTTCATCACGCCGCTCGTGGACATGCTCTGGCTCGACCTCGGCTGGGAGCGCCCCGTGCGCGAGGCGCTCGAGCGCGTCAGCGGCGAGCGCTACGCGACGGCAGCCGAGTGGTACACGGCCATCCAGCGCGACCCGCCGCCGTTGCCGGAGGGCTACGGCGAGTGGAAGGGGAGACTGCTGAGCCTCGTCGACACGCGCTTCCTCAACCTCATCCCGAAGGAGGCCAGCGGCGTTCCGCCGGAGCGGTTGGTCTGGGGACTCGGCGACACGCGCACGCCGACGCTCGAAAGCGCGCGGACAATCCGCGCGAACGAGGAGCGCTACCTCGCCGCCACCGACGTCGTGTTCGGCGTGCGCGTGAACGGGGATTCCCACGCGTATCCGGAACGTGTTCTCTCCTGGCACGGCGTGGCGCAGGACCGCGCGGGCGGCGTCGATGTGGTGGTGTTCCACTGCGTGCCGTGCGGCGGCGCGGCCGCCTACCGGCGCACGGCCTCGGACGGGAAGGCGTACACCTTCGGCGTAGCGAATCTCGTGGCAGAATCGCGCCGCCTCGTCTTCGACACCGAGACGCTGAGCCTGTGGGATCCGGTGAGCGGGCGCGCGATCGCCGGGCCGCTCGCCGCGAAGGATGTCTCGCTCACGGCGCTCCCGACGGCGCGAACCTCCTGGGGTGAATGGAAGGACCGCTATCCGACCGGCGCCGTGCTCGCACTCGACACCGGCTTCGTGCGTGATTACGCCGAGGGCGCCGCGCTGCGCGGCGAGGGCGGCCTCGAACGGCCGCAGTTTCCCATTGCGAGCCTGGACCCGCGGATGCCCGCGAAGACGCGCGTGATCGGGGTGAACCTCGGTGGCGTGTGGCGCGCCTATCCGGTCGACGCCATCGAGCAGGCGCGACTGGTGCAAGAGACGGTCGCGGGCGTGACGGTCGTGCTGGTCTCGGCGGGGCCGGGCAAGGGCGTGCTCGCCTACGACGCGCAGGGGACTCGCTTCGACCGGCTCGGCGGCAGCGGCGCTGCCCTCGAGGTCTCCGACCGCGACGGTGGACGCTGGTTCCTCGACGACGAACGGCTGCTGAACTCGCGGAATGGCCGGGCACGTCCGGCGTTGCCAGCGGCGCAGTTCTGGTGGTTCGCCTGGGCTGGCGCACACCCGGATACGACGGTCTGGAAGCCCTGACGTTCGCGGTCGGCTACTGTGCGCGTCGACGAGCGCCCGCCAGGCGGTGGGCCGCCGATGGGGGAGAGCGATGATCTACGAACTGCGGATCTACACGGCAAACGCTGGGAAGATGGGCGCGCTGCAGGCTCGCTTCCGAGACCACACGGTGCGCCTCTTCGAAAAGCACGGGATCAAGAACGTCGGCTACTGGACGAACTCGGTCGGCGGACGCAGCGACGAACTCTGGTACATGATCGGCTTCGAGAGCCACGCCCACCGCGAAGCGGCCTGGGCGGCCTTTGGCGCCGACCCCGATTGGCAGAAGGCGCGCGCGGACTCCGAGAAAGACGGCCCGCTGGTCCACCACATCGAGAACCGGATCATGAACCCGACGAACTTCTCGCCCCTGAAGTAGTGGAGCCGAAGTGGAGCGCGGCGACGCCCAGATACTCGGTCTGTCAACCGTCGTCTTAGGCCTCGTCCTCGTCGGCGGCCCGTGGTGGTGGGTCTCGGCCGGACGGCGCCGAAAGCTGGGTTTGATCACGCTGGCCGGGATGTCAGCGGGTGTGGTGATCTTGCTGCTCGGAATCTTCTACTCGCTGTACGCGTTCAATCCGAACGCGGGGCGTTGATGCCCTCGCATTTCGCGAGTATCCCGAGGCTACGTAAGTCTGAGGATCGGTGATGCCGAGAGCGCCATTCAACGTCGTCGTGTACCCGTTCCGCGTGGGGGAGGACGGTGCCTACCAGTACGCCCTCCTTCGACGCGCCGATGAGGGTTGGTGGCAGGGCGTATCAGGCGGCGGGGAGGAAGGGGAGTCACCGCTGGAAGCCGCGGTGAGAGAGACAGCCGAGGAAACTCGAATCTCCGTGGCAGCTGACGCATTCATTGCGCCTGACGCGATCGAACCGGTTCCAGCACCAATCTACCGAGATAGCCCAGCCTGGGGTGAGGCTGTTTATGTCGTTCCTCAGTATGGGTTCGGCTGCCCCGTCGAAAGCCCTGAGATCGCTCTGTCCCGCGAGCACGCGGAATTCCGTTGGGCTTCATCTGAGCAAGCCTCTAGCCTGCTCAGATACAACCGAATTCCACTTTGGGAACTAAATGCGCGGCTCTTAGGCGGTGGACCTCGCTCCGGACCAAAGCCGCCCTGATCCTGAGGGGGCCTCACACGGTGGTCTCGGCGAGCATCCCCTCCAACTTTGCCAGCATGTAGCCCCAGCCGACCTCGGCACCCTGGAGCGAGGCGGTGCCCCACGGCTGCGAGAGGTCGAAGCCGGACTGCTCGAAGTGCAGGCGGGTCCCAGCGCCCTCCGGTTCCACCTGGTAGGTCACGCGCGTGTCGACGCCGCCGCCCGCCCACGTGTAG
>SCTU01000073.1 GCA_004297315.1 Dehalococcoidia bacterium
TCTCGAGGATCGGCAGGAGGTCCTGCAGGCTCTCGATCGACTGGTCCGTGATCAGTATGTACGGGTCGTCCAGCGCGGCTTCCATGCGGTCCGGGTTGGTGACGAAGTAGGGCGAGGCGAAGCCGTTGTCGACCTGCAGGCCGTCGGTGATCTCCACCTCGTCGTCCATGCCGCGGCCGTCTTCGATCGTGATGACGCCGTCCTTGCCGACCTGCTCCATCACGTCCGCGATCAGGTCGCCGATGCGTTTCTCGTTCGCGGAGATCGCGGCCACCGCCGCGATCGTCTCCTTGTCCTCGACCGGTACCGCCATCTTCTTCAGTTCGTCGATGGCGACGCGGAGCGCCTGCTCCATGCCGCGCCGCAGGTAGATCGCGTTGGCGCCGGCAGCGATGTTGCGCAGGCCCTCGTGGTAGATCGCCTGGGCGAAGACGGTCGCCGTGGTCGTCCCGTCGCCGGCGATGTCGTTCGTGCGGATCGCGACCTGCTTGACCAGTTGCGCGCCCATGTTGTGGAAGCGGTCCTTGAGGTCGATCTCACGCGCGACCGTCACGCCGTCCTTCGTGATCACGGCGGGGCCGTAGTTCTTGTCCAGGACGACGTTGCGCCCGCGCGGCCCCAGGGTCGCCTTCACTGCATTGGCGAGGATGTCCACGCCGTGCCGCAGTTCGCGACGGGCATCGTCTTCAAAGCGCAGTTGCTTCGCAGGCATGGGGTCCTCCGGTCACAGCCCGGTCAGGGGCGTCGGGCGCAGGGCGTAAGGGGCCACCGCAGCCGCTGCGGTGCCCGGCCCGCGATGCTTGTCCCGCGGTCTACTTCTTCTTCGCGGCCGCCTTCGGCGCGGCGTCGTCCAGTTTGGCAAGGACGTCCTGGAAGCGGATGACGATGTAGTCCTCCGAGTCCACGGTCACTTCCTGGCCGGTGTACTTCTGGTACAGGATGCGGTCGCCTTCGGCCAGGTCCATGGTCTCCATGTGGCCCGCCTCGTTGACCTTGCCGGGGCCAGCCGCGACCACGATGCCGTGCTGCGGGGTCTCCTTCGCGGAGTCCGGGATCACGAGTCCGGAGGCCGTCATCTCCTCCGACTTCACCGGCTTGAGCACGATGTGGTCCGTCACGGGGACAACCTTCGTCGCCAACGCACCAACTCCTTCACCACCCGGCCCCCGGACCGCGCCACGCGGTCCGGTACCGGCCCCACCGTTGCTTCGGGTGCTCGGGGGCGCGCACTCGAGGGCCACCGCAGCCCCGCACAGCGCACACACCAACCGACGCGCCGGATGTTAGCACTCGCCCCCGGGGAGTGCTAGTTCCTGTCCAGGGAATCCAGCGCCCTGCCTGCGACAGGAGTGCCACGCTCGAGGCGATGCCCGGCGGTACCCTCTTTGGCGCTGACGCAGCCGTCCGCAACCCGCCGGAGGAAGGCCGTTTCGATGCCCGCGCTCGCCCTCGCGGAACCACCGGGACGCTACCGCCCGCCGCGAGCCGGCGTAGAGGCGGGCGCGTTCGCGTCGGAGGTACTGCCCGACGAGCCGACGATCACCGCGGCCTGGCTGCTCGGACGCGTCCCGGACGCCCTGCTCCCGTGGCCACTCCTGCGCGCGGGCCGCGCCGGCCGCGGGCCGGGGCCCGACGTCCGCGAGGCAGCGGCGCGGCTGCCGAGCGGCGTCCCAGCCGTCGGAGATGTCGAGGTGCACCGCCTCGCGACCGACTTCGCGCGGCACGGGCACGGGGACGACCCGCGCTACGCCGGCCTCCTGCTCCATCTCGTCTGGCGCGACGACCGCGGGCCAGCGGAGCGCGGAGGGCCGGTGCGGCTGGCGGGGGGCGGGCTCGCGCCGACCGTGGCGCTCGAGCCGCGCTTCGGCACTCCCGCGCGCCTCGAGGCGGCGGCGACACGAGGACCGTCCGGGATCACCGAGCCCTGCGTCGCCCCTGCTGCGGATGTGATGGCGGTACTGCGCGGGGAAGGGCGGCGGCGCCTGGCCGAGCGTGTGTGGCGCGCACAGCACCTCGCGGCCGAGGTTGGCTGGGAGGCGGCCTGGCGCACGCTGCTGGACCGCGCGCTCGCCGCCTCGGCCGGCCGCCGCCACGAAGGCGCGGCGGCGCGCATCGCGATCGCGGACGCGACGACGGCGGCACTGGCGGCGCCGCACGGCGGGGAAATCGTGCGCGCCCTGGCGCAGGCGGCGCTCACCGCCGCAGGCCGGCCGGACGTCTTCGTGGCCCCGGCCCGCGAGGCCGGGCTCGGACAGCGGCGTGCGCGCGAGGCCGGCTGGAACGCAATGCTCCCGGTCGCAGTCGCCCTCGCCGCGGCGTACGGCGACCTCGACCTCGCGCAAGCCGCCCACGCCCTGGTCGAGGCGTGGCCGGCGCCGCCGCCGTACGGACGCACGCGTGCGCTCGGCGCACTCGTCGGCGTCACGCCGCAGGACGCGCTGACTGCACAGGGGCTGCTGCGCATGCAAGAACTGTGGTGCATGCGCGGCGGATGCGGGCGCTGCCCGCTATCGCCGGAGGCCGCGTCGCATCCGGCGGAGTAGCGAGCCACTCACAGGGATGCAGACGGCCGCCCCTGCGGGGCGGCCGTCGTTGTATGCACCGAGGTGGCGCTAGCCGCGCGGCAGGCCGAGGCCACGCGTGGCGATGATGTTGCGCTGGATCTCGGACGTCCCGGCCGCGATCGTCGCCGAGACGGACGAGACGTAGCTGTGCGTGAACGCGCCGCGGAACGCCGCGTACGGGCTCTTCTCGTCCCAGATGTTCGAGTGCAGCCCAAACGCCTTCACGCCGGTGTTCGCGAGGCGCTGCGCCAGTTCCGAGTTGTAGAGCTTGGAGGTGGACGCCTCGTAGTTCGGGATCAGGCCGCGGTGCTGCATCGAGATGATGCGGAAGGAGAAGTTGAAGAGCACTTCGCTCTCGATATAGCGGTCGGCGATGTCCAGCCGGATGTTCGGCTGCACCTCCAGGCGCGACTGCGACTTCCCGGCACCCTTGGCGTAGGCGATCATCCGGTCGATCGTCTTGCGCGCCGCGACGGCGCCCGTGATGTTGGAGCGCTCGTAGTCCAGCAGCGTCATGCCGACGTACCAGCCGCGGTTCTCCTCGCCCACGCGGTTGGCGACGGGGATGCGCACGTCTTCGAAGAACGTCTCGTTGAAGTGGTGCTCCCACGCCATGTTCACCAGCGGCCGGACGGAGATGCCCGGCGCGGACTTCGGCGTGAGGACGAACGAGATGCCGCGGTGCTTCGGCGCGTCCGGGTCAGTGCGGACGAGGACGAAGAGCCAGTCCGCGTGGTGCGCGCCCGAGGTCCAGATCTTCTGCCCGTTCACGACGTACTCGTCGCCGTCGCGCACCGCGCGCGTCTGTAGCGAGGCGAGGTCGGAGCCGGAGCCCGGCTCGGAGTATCCCTGCGCCCAGACTACCTCGCCCGAGAGGATCTTGGAGATGTGCTCCTTCTTCTGCTCCTCGGTGCCGTGCACCATGAGCATCGGCCCGAGCATCCCCACACCCGAGCCGCCGATCCCGACGGCCCCGGCCTTCGTCATCTCCATGTTGTAGATGAACTGCTCGAACGGGGTCAGGCCCGCCCCGCCGTATTCCTTCGGCCACTGCGGGGCCACCCACCCCTTTGCGCCGAGCGCGTCCGCCCACTCCTTCGCGGCCCTGGTCGCCGCCGGGTCGGCGCTCTTACGGTCGCTGAAGTAGTCGTGTCCCGGCGGGAAGCCGTCGGCGTCCATCTGGTAGCGCTTCGGCAACTTCGACTTGATGAAGTCCGCGACTTCCTTGCGGAAGGCGGCCTGCTCCGGCGTGTCGTTCCAGTCCATGTTCAGTCCCTTCGGGCGGGCGCATTCTCCACCGACCGCCTGCCGGGCAAACGTCCGGCCAGACCGGATGATAGTGCTTCGTCGAGGGCCTGGACGCCCCGGG
>SCTU01000074.1 GCA_004297315.1 Dehalococcoidia bacterium
GAGGCGCTCCTGGTAACCGGGCGACGTCGGATCGGAGACGCTCATCAGCTCATCGTCGGTGATCAGCAGCGCGCGGCGTGCCGCCTCCCGGTTTGCCGGAGTCAACGCCCCGAGCGTGACGACGCCGTCCTTCGCCTGACGCGGGCCGTTGAACAGCATTGCGATGCTCAAGCTGCGCCGCATCGATCCAGCCCGGATCTCCAGCAATTCTTCGAACGATCCGCCACGGTCGAGGACTGCCTGCATCGCAGCGACCTGGGGGTCGCGGATCTGCGCGTCATAGACCGGCTCGCGCATCACGGCCGTGTCCTGCAGCACGAGCGCGCCGCGCAGGAGCGAAGCATCGACGACCTGGCCGTGGCCGGTGAACGTGCGTGCGAACAGCGCCGCGATGATGCCGATCGCGCAGCCCCAGCCGCCCGAGTAGTCCGCGAGCGTGTTCACGGCCAGCGTAGGTAGCCCCTCCTCGTTGAGCTTGCCGCCATTCACCGTCAACCCCGAGAAGGCCTGCATCATCACGTCGCCCGCGGGCTTGAACGCGGCCTCGGTGTTCGAGCCGAAGCCCGTGACGCGGCCGTACACGAGGCGCGGGTTCAGTTCCTTCAGCGTGTCGTAGCCAAAGCCGAGGCGGTCCGGGACGCCATGCCGGAAGTTTGTGAGGAGGACGTCGGCGTCTGTGCAGAGCGTCTGCAGGATCTTCTGGCCCTCCGGTGTCTGGAGGTTCAGCACCACGCTCTTCTTGTTCACGTTGAGCGACTGGAAGCGCTTGCCTTCGTCTGGGACGACCGTGAAGATGTTCCTGTGCGAGTCGCCCTCGAACGACTCGATCTTGATCACCTCGGCGCCGAGCTCGCCCAGCACACGGCCGCACGACGGCCCCGCCACGATCTGCGTGCACTCGATCACGCGAATGCCGTGCAGCGGCCCAAACCCGGTCCGCGGTTCGTCGAACACGGTGTCCCTCCTCGAACGGGAGGTACCTTACCGCAATGGGGCACGGACACCCGAACTGGGGCGCCAGGGGGATGTGGTCTCTACGGCTACTCGGCTGCGTTCGCGGCCATCGCCGCTGAACTGAACGCCTCGATCTCCTCGGCGACTCGGCGGGCGTGTTCCGCGCCCCCGCGGAACAACTCGTGGAACACCTCCTCAACGGAGAGGAGGCTGTCGATCAGGGCGGCGCCCTGGCCCATCTGAATGCGCTTCGTCTCTCCCAGCACGCGCTCGGCGAACTCGGGCTTCGAGATGCGCGGGCGGAGGGGGCCCTCCGCGGACATGGTCGAGGTGTCGTCCGCGGCGAGGATGAGCTTCTTGTAGTGGTCCGGGAACTCCGCTTCATGCGTGGCGATGAGCCGCGTGCCCACCTGGACACCGTCCGCGCCCAGCGCCCGGGCGGCCACGTAGCCGTAGCGATCGGAGATGGTCCCGGCTGCCACCAGCGGCACGTCCGGCAGTGCACGGCGAATGGCGGGAATGAGCACCATCGTCGTCACATCGGTGTCGCCTCGGAAGCCGCCGGACTCGTAGGCTTCGCCGACCACCACGTCCACGCCCGCCTCGACCGCCTTCCTGGCGTGGTAGACGGTGGGGACGACATGGGCGACGAGGACGCCGGCGTCGTGCAGGAAGTTCGTCCACTGGGCGGGCGAGCCCGCTGACGACAGGACCACCGGGACGTGCTCTTCCGCGATGATCTCCATCCGCTCCTGCAAGGTCTTCGCCGGAGTGGATTTCAGCGGGAAGTTCGCCGAGAACGGTCGCGAGCTGATCTTGCGAAACTCCCTGATGTCCTGGCGGAGGTGCTCGGGCGTGACGTTGCCATCGATGCAACCGAGGCCGCCTGCTTCCGATACCGCCGCCGCGAGTCGCACCTTGTCAGTGATCGCACCCATGAGCAGCGGGTACTGGATGGAGAGTACGTCGCAGACGCGGTTGCCCATGATCGTCCCGATCTGGTGGTCGCTGTTCTCTGGCTCGG
>SCTU01000075.1 GCA_004297315.1 Dehalococcoidia bacterium
CGGGGCGGGGGCGGTCGGACTCGCGATCGCAGAGCGGCTGGCACGCACACGCTCGGTGCTCCTGGTGGAGCGGCACGAGGGCTACGGCCGCGAGACCTCGTCGCACAACTCCGGCGTCGTGCATGCGGCGATCTACTACGAGACCGGATCGCTGAAGCACCGCCTCTGCTGGGAGGGCAACCCGCTCATCTATGAGTGGGCGGAGGCGCACAACGTCCCGGTGCGCCGCTGCGGCAAGTTGATCGTCGCGCTGGCCGAGGACGAACGGGCCGGCCTCGACGAGGTATGGGGGCAGGCGACCGCCAACGGTGTGCGCGGCATCGAGCGGCTGACGGGCGAGCAGGCGCGCGCGCTGGAGCCGCACGTCCCGACCGTCGAGGCGATCTGGTCGCCCTCGACCGGCGTGGTCGACCCCGCGTCGCTCGTCCGGTCGTACGAGGGCGAGGCGCGTGCCCACGGCGCGCTTGTCGTCTACCGGCACGCGGTCACCAGCGTCGAGCGCATCGCGGGCGGGTTCCGCCTCGACCTGCGCGACGCGGACGGCCAGTCGAGCAGCGTCACGTGTGCGGCGCTCGTGAACAGCGCCGGCCACGGCGCGCCCGACCTCGCCGCAGCGCTCGGCTACCCCCTCGACGGCGGCATGCACGAGGGCGTCGAGGTGCCCGTGCTGCGCCAGCGCGCGAACGGCGGCCGCTACTACGACATCGTCGACCCGGATGTTGCACGGATGGTCTCGCGCCCGGTGTACCCGCTGCCGGAGCACCAGGCGGGTGGGCTGGGGCTTCACCTGACCGTCGACACCGACGGGGGCGCACACCTCGGGCCCTCCACGGAGTGGCTGCCGGATGGCGCGCCGCTCGACTACCGGCAGGTGGACGAGCCGGAGTGGCACGCGCGGTTCCTCGAGGCCGGGCGCCGGTTCCTGCCCGGGCTGCGTGGGGACCAGATTGCGCCGGGGCAGGTCGGCTACCGGCCGAAAATCCAGCGGCCGGACCAAGGGCTGGTCGACTTCCTGATCTGGCACGACCGCGGCTACGTCCACCTCGGCGGCATCGAATCGCCCGGGCTGACGGCGAGCCTGCCGATCGCGCGTGTCGTGGACGAGGCGCTAGGCTGAGGCCCGTGAACCTCCTCGAAGACCCCGGGAAGTACTACTGGAAGTGGCTGGCGATCGCCGCCGTGCTGCTCGTCGTCTACGGGGCGGAGCGCTGGATCCGCACGGGCGCGCTCTTCTAGCGCCCTCCCTATCGGCCTGAGTTCGCGCGTGCGCATGCCCGCGTCGCCGGGCCGGCCTTACGATGCGGCCCGATCCAGCAGCGACGTCCACCGCGACGGGGACGGCTGCCTTTCGAGGAGGCATGAATGGTCGACCGATTCCCGGTGGAAGCCGGGCACATCATGTTGTTCGCGCGCGCCGTGGGCGACACGAACCCGATCTACTACGACGAAGAGGCCGCGAAGAAGACGGAGCCCGGCGGGATCATCGCGCCGCCGACCTTCGTGCAGGCCTCGGCGCAGTTCGACTCGAACTACAGCCTGCGCCCACGGCCCGGCCAGCGCTGGTTCGGCTCGGGCAAGGCGCCGAGCGGCAGCAATGCCGAGGCGCCGAAGGAGGAGGCCCCGCGCGGCGGGGGCGGCGGCTCCGGGCTGCACGCTGAGCAGCACTACGAGTACCACCGTCACCTCAAGCCTGGTGACGTCCTGCACTGGGTGACGAAGCCGGGCAAGACCTGGGAGGCCGAAGGCCGCCGCGCCGGGAAGTTGAAGTTCTCCGAGACGATCACGGAGTACTACGACCAGAACGACAACCTCGTGATCACGGCGCGGTCGGTCGGCGTGCAGACCGAGCGCCCGGTCGCTCAGGGTTAGGGGGCATCGATGGCGCTCAAGGCAAGTCAGTTGAAGGTCGGCGACAAGCACGAGGCGGTCGTGGCGCGGGACTTGAGCCGCACGCAGGTCGTGCAGTACGCCGGCGCTTCCGGGGACTACAACCCGTTGCACACGGACGAGGTCTTCACCACGCAGGTCGCGGGTTATCCCTCGACATTCGCGCACGGGATGCTCTCCATGGGCCTGACCGGCAGAATGCTGACGGACTACGTCGGCGACGGCCGGCTCACGAAGTTCGGCGTGCGCTTCGTCTCGCAGGTCTTCCCCGGCGACACGCTCACCGCGAAGGCCGAAGTGGAGGCGGTGCGCTCCGAGGGCGGACAGCACTTCGTGGACCTGAAGTTGAGCACGGTGAACCAGGACGGCAAAGAAGTCGTGCAGGGCAGCGCGTCCGCGCGCATCGACCCGTAACGCGAGGCCACGGATCACGTCAGGGGCCGTCGCGCGATGTGCGACGGCCCCTTCGTTTTGACGCCCCGCTGCGAGCACTGCCGCCAGCCGTGTGCCGGCTCCGGTACACTGCGGCGCGCGCTACGACGCTATGACGCGCCGAGGAGACTGAGATGCCGGGGCCGCTCGATAACATACGTGTAATTGACCTCACCAGCGGCCCCGTGGGCGGCATCGCCACGATGGTACTGGCCGACTTCGGCGCCGACGTGATCAAGGTCGAACGTCCCGGCGGCGACCCGTTCCGCTCCATGGCCTCTTCGCTGATGTGGCTGCGCGGCAAGCGCTCGGTCGAGCTCGACCTGAAGCGTGCGGACGGCCAGGAGCGGCTCGCGCAACTGGTCGAAACCGCCGACGTCGTGATCACGTCGTTCCGAGGGGATGCGGCGGCGGCCCTTGGAGCCGGTTATGAGGCGCTCTCGCGCCGCAACCCCGGCATCGTCTACTGCAACATCTCAGGCTTCGGCCCGCGCGGCCCGTACGCCGGCTACCCCGGCTATGAGGGCGTCGTCGCCGCGAAGGCGGGCCGCATGATGGCGTTCTCGGGTGTCGCGCCGCGCCCGGGGCCGCAGTTCGCCGCCGTGCAGGTGACCTCGCACGCGGCCTCGCAGGCGGCGGTGACGGGAGTCATCGCGGGCGTCGTGGCGCGCGAGCGGCAGCAGCGTGGCCAGCGCTTCGAGACGAGCCTGTTGCAGGGCCTGATGTCGTACGACATGGGCGGGCTGCTCATGTCGTCGTTGCGCGCGCGCGAACCGGAGAAGTGGCCGGTAGCCCCGGCGCCGACGATGCCGACGATCAACTACCACCCCGCCCTCGCGAAGGACGGACGCTGGATCCAGATGGGGAACCTGCTCCAGCACCTGTTCGACAACTTCGTCGCAGCCACGGAGATGTACGACATCTACGCCGACGGGGAGCACGAGGGCTCGCCCGCCAGTTGGAAGGAAGAGGTGCGCGAGGCGTTCCGGGACCGGATGCTCCGGCTGATGCGGGAGAAGACGGTCGACGAGTGGATGCGCATTTTCATCGAGCACGGCGGCGTGGTCGCGCATCCGTACCACACGACGCAGGAAGCGCTCGACGACCCCGACGTGGCGATGAACGGCCACGTAGTCGAGGTACCCGACCCGCGCGGGCGGACCGAGCCAGCCGCACAAGGGCGTCCGCCGATGCGCGCGATCGGCCTCGTCGCGCGGCTCACGGAGACGCCCGGCGCCGTGCGCGGCGAGGTCCCCGCCGTCGGGGAGCACACGGCCTCCGTCCTCAGCGAGCCGAAGCGCGCCGCGTGGCGGCCAGCGTCGGGCGAGCAAACGCCCCGCCTGCCGCTGGAGGGCGTCACGGTGCTCGACTTCTCGACGATCATCGCTGCGCCGCTTGGCTGCTCGCACCTCGCCGACCTCGGCGCGCGCGTGATCAAGATCGAGCAGATCGGCGGCGATCCGTGGCGGTGGATGGGGAGCGGATCGTTGGGCGCGCTGAAGACGAACGCTGGCAAAGAGAGCATTTCAGTCGACCTGAAGGACCCCGCGGGCCAGCCGATCGTGCACGGCCTGATCGCGAAGGCCGACATCGTCGTCCACAACTTCCGCCCCGGTGTACCGGAGCGCCTCGGCATGGCGTACGAGCAGGCGAAACAGGTCAACCCCGAGATCGTCTACGTGAACGTGAACGGGTACGGCCCGGACGGCCCCGGCGCGCATCGTCCGGCGACGCATCCGATCCCCGGGGCGGCCCTCGGCGGCGCGCAGTACCAGGCTGGCGGGATGCCCCCCGCGTCCGACGACCTCAAGGTGATCCGCGAGGGCGCCCGGCGGCTCTTCCGCGCCAACGAGGTGAACCCGGACCCCAACACCTCGGCGGTCGTGTCGACGACCGCGATGCTCGGACTGTGGGCGCGGCAACGCACCGGCCAGGGCCAGGAGATCTTCATCGACATGATGGGCGCGAACGCCTACGCAAACGCCGACGACTTCTTCTGGTACGAAGGCCGGGCGCCCCGCCCGCCGATCGATGAGGGTCTGCACGGCACCGGCCCGCTCTACCGCCTGTACGAGTGCAAAGCAGGTTGGGTCTTCGTCGGCGTGCTGCTGGAGAAGGAGTGGGCGCGGCTCTGCTCACTCCTCGGCCGTCCCGAACTCGCGGCCGACCCGCGCTTCAGCACGGCCGAGGCCCGCGACGCGAACGCGGAGGCGCTTGCGGACCTGCTCGTGGAGTTGTTCCACACCAACACGGCGGACGAGTGGGAGCGCTCGCTTGCCGGTGCCGGCATCGGCTGCGTGCGCGCGGACGGCCCCGTGCCTGCGGAGTTCTTCTATCGCGACGAGCAGATGAAGGCGAACGATTTCACCTCGGCCGTCGAGCACCCGTCGCTGGGCACCTACCAGCGCCACGGGCCGGTCGTGCGGACGCAGGGCGCGCCGGCACGGCTGGGGCCCGGCCCAATGTCGGGCGAGCACACGGACAGCCTGCTGGCGGAACTCGGCTACACCCCTGAGCAGGTGGCTGAACTGCGGGCGAAAGGCGTCGTCTGGAGCGAGGCGGGCGTCCCCGTCGCGCAGGCCACGAGGCACACGTAGTGCCCGACCGCCACATCGAGGTCCGCGCCCCCAGCGAGACTGAGGTCGCGGCGTTTGATGCGATGCCGCACTACGTCTTCGCGTTGTCACAGGAGGACGTGCGGGCCTACTCGACGCAGCCGGCACCGCTGGCTTCGGCCGTCCGCCTCGGTGTGTACGTCGATGGCAAAGTCGCGACGACCTACGGATGGATCCCGTGGCAGGTGAGGCTGAACGGCCGCCCGGTCTCTGCGCCTGGCATCACCGCGGTGGGCACGTACCCCCAGTTTCGCCGCCGCGGCCACCTCCGGCGCCTCATGGTGCGGGCGCTCGAGGTCCATCGCGAGCGCAACGAGCCGCTCGTCATGCTCTGGGCCTCTATGGGAGCGATCTATCAGCGCTTTGGCTACGGCCGTGGCTCCGAGCACGTCATATACAACGCGGATCCGCGCTTCATCGCGCTGCGAGAGCCCTTTACCTGGGATGGCGAGGTGCGGCTGATCGACCAGGCCTCCGCCGAGGATCGTGCCGTCGCTGAACGCGTGTACGAGGAGTGGGCCGTGCCGCGCAACCTCGTCCCGATGCGTGATGCAGCTCGCTGGGTCCATCTGTGGTGGGACATTCAGCGGCAGGGCTACCACGTCGCCGTGGCGGAGGATGCGGGCGGCCGCGCGCGCGGGATGATCGCCTATAAGTCGAAGGAGCAGCACGAGGCGGGCGTGCCAGGCCCCGACCAGCACATGGAGGTCGCGGGCTTCTTCGCGCTCGACCTCGACGCCCGACGCGCGCTCTGGCAGTACGTCCGTGCGCACGACCTGGTGTTACGGGCGAAATTCGTGATGGTCGAGCCCGACGACCCGATCCCGGACCTGCTGCTCGAGCCCCGCGAACTGCGTCGCTCGACCGGTGATGCGATGTGGGTGCGGATCGTCGATGTCCCGCGCGCCCTCGAAGCACGGCCCTACGCGACAGCCGGCACGCTGACGCTGCGCGTCCACGACAAACTGGCGCCCTGGAACGATGGCATCTGGCGCTTCGAGACGGACGGCTCCGAGACGAGGGTGACGCGGGTGGATGACGCCACGCCGGACCTCGACCTCTCGATCAACGCGCTGGCGTCGCTGCTGACCGGGTTCCGCTCCGCCACCCGCATCGAGCGGGCGGGGATGCTCACCGGCAACGAGGCCGCCGTGCGGCGCGCGGACGCGATCTTTGCGACCGCGTACGCGCCGCACATGCCGGAGGGGTTCTAGGCCCGACGCTCCAGCCAGGCCATCGCCGCCTGAGCGAAGGCGGCGGGCTGGTCCCCCTGCACCGAGTGGCCTGCGCCCTCGATCATGACGAGCTCGGCATCCTTCATGGTCTTCACCACCTCGGCAGCCACCTCGGGGGCGAGGATCTTCGAGATCGACCCGCGCATCAGGAGTGTCGGCGTCTTGATCGCGCGGACGTCCGCCCAGAGCGCCTCGCTGCGCTTCTGCGCTGCCGCCTTCATCGCGGCCTCGTCCGGCTGCGCGGGCGCCTCGCGGTGCTGCTGCTTCCACGTCCACCCGTCGGCCGTCGGCTTCAACGAGTGCATCAGGCTGTACTTCAGGTGGGCGGGCTTGCGCTGCGGGTTGAACTTGATCGCGCGCTCCAGGAAGTCCTCGAAGCGGCTCATCGTCTCCGTCTCGACGCGGAACGCCTCCATCTCGATCTGGCCTTCCTGCATCGTGACCGGCGCGATGTCCACGATGATCAAGCGCGAGACTCGTTCGGGGTGGCGCGCGGTGTAGCGGATCGCGTTCTGGCCGCCCATGGACATCCCGCAGAGCACGACCTGCGGGAAACCGAGGTGTTCGATGAACGCCTCGGTGTCGCGCAGCATGAGGTCGCCGTTGTCCTCGCCGGCCTGCGACTCCGGCGTCCATCCCGTGTCGCCGTGGCCGCGCTGGTCCGGTGCGATGACGTGGTAGCGGTCGCGCAGCAGGAGGGCGGACATGTCCCAGGTGTGCGCGGTCAGCGCCCCGCCGTGCAGCAGCACGAGCGGCGGCAGGTGGGCGTTCCCCCAGTCGACGTAGTGGAAGTCGATGCCGTTCAGCTTGACGTGGTGGTCGGTGGGCTGCACGAACTCGCGCGGCTTGAGGTTGATTGACTCGGCGCAAGCGCGCATCTCGTCGAGGTAATTCGCAAATGGTGATGCGGTGGTCATGGGGCGTCCCTTTCAGTCCTCGCGCCATCACGCGTCGAGGCCGCCGCGATGCTAGCCGATCGGGCCGCGCCCTGCCGCCTCGCTGTTGGGCGTGACGCCTAACCCTCCGGCGTGACGTCCAGCACTCGCTGGCTCCACAGCGCGAGGTCGCGCAGGCTCTCGTTCCCGATCTGATGGCCCATCGCGTACTCGCGGTGATCAGGCTTCGCGCCGAGCGCCTCCAACCGCGTCTTCGAGTCGCGCGCCCGGTCGAGGGCGATCATCGGGTCCTCGGAGCCGTGCTGGACGAGGATCGGGAGTGCGGCGACCGCCGCTGGGTCGGCGGCCTGACCGGCCGCCTCGGCCTCTTCGGGGAGCCAGGTGGACAGCGCGGCGAGGCCTCGCCACCGACCCGGCTCAGCGAGCGCGAGGCGGTAGGCGATGCTGCCGCCCTGCGAGAAGCCGAGGAGCGCGACGCGCCCAGGGTCGCCGCCGTAACGCGGCACCGCGACATCGATGAAGTCGTGGAGGAGGCCGACAATGCGCTCGAACTCCTCGGGGCTGCGGCGCGGGTCGCCGCCGGTGTTGAACCAGGTATACGAGAGGGTGCCGGGCTGGAGAACGTACGGCGCTTCCGGGAAGAGCAGGAGCGTCCGCCCGCCACCGAGGAATGGCGCGAGGCCCATGAGGTCCTGGCCGTGCGCCCCGTGCCCGTGGAACGCGACGATCGTCGGTAGCGGGCCGTCGCCGCCGGGATGCCACACGCCGTGTGCGAAGTCCATGTCCACCGCCCTCGATTGCCTCGTTGACGTCGGATCGTAGCGCCGGTCGAGGGTCCCCGCGGCGACGTCGGGCTCAGCCGCCGGAAGTCGAAGATGGCGGCGCCGGACGGGGTGCGCCGAGCGGCACGATCAGCACCAGCGCGGCAATCCAGCGGCCGATCGCGGAGACGAGCATCGCTGTGCGGATGTCCGAGACCCCCACGACCCAGGTCCCGATTGCGGGGCCGAAGAACGAGGCGGCGAGGATGACCATCTGCTGGATCGCCGCGTACCGGGGCAGGTTCGCCGGCGGCGCGTACTCCATCAGCAGGTTGAACGAGAGCACGTTGTGCGCGGCCCAGGCCGCGCCGCCGGAAACGGAGGGCAGCGCCGCATGCCACCACGTGCGCGGCAGCAGCCAGAGCAGGGGGACGAAGGGCATGGTGCAGAGCAGCGTGCGGAACAACGACGCGCTCGCCTTCCGGGCGACGAAGAGACCGAGCGCGAACTGGCCGAGGATGGCGCCCCCGGCCTCGATCGAGGCGATCAGGCCGACCTGCCCGGGCTGCGCGTGGAGGTCGCGGACGAGGTACACCGCAAGGAACGGCCCCACCACCATCGCCGAGGTGTGGAGGAGCAGGGTGGCGGTCAGGTAGCGCACGAACGCGGCGTCCCGCAGCACGGCGCGTGTGGAACCGGCGGGCCGTTCACGTCTGGGCGCGCGCGGCCGCTCCGGGATGCGCGCGTAGGAATACGTCGAGGCGAGGCCGACCGCGAAGGCGGCGAGGAACGCGACCTGGAAGCCCTTCGTGCCGCCCACCACGCGGATCGCGACACCCGCGATCGGCGCGGCGACGGCCGCCGCCACCGTGAGGCTGAGCATCCGCTGCGAGACGCAGAAGGCCCGGCGGTCGATGGGGAAGATGTCGGCGAGCAAGGAGACCCATGACGGGTGACAGGCTGCCCCGGCCAGTGACTTCACGAACGTGAGCGCTACGAGCGCGTAGACCGCCGTACGCACGTCGTCGAACAGGAGCGGCACGCCGGCCATCGCGAGGATCGCGAGCCTGCCTGCACCACCCCCTCCGGCGAGCACGACCCACTTTCGCGAGGGCGTGCGCTCGGCGAGGGCAGCGCCCGGCACCAGCGCGAGGATGCCGGCGAGCCCGTTCGCGATCGCCAGCAGCCCGACCTGGGCGTCCGAGGCTCCGAGGGTGATGGCGTAGATCGAGAGGAACTGGACGACCACCGACTCGGACACCGAGGAGAGGATGCCGTCCGCGTAGAACCAGCGCTCCTCCACCGTCGACCAGATGCGGCGGCGGTACGAGGAAAGCGAGACCCACGCCGGGACACCCGGCCGCAGGCCGCGGGGCGTCCGCATCACGGGCCGTCGCGCCGTCCTCGCCACATCGCCTCCTCACAACCTTTCGATAGTGGCAGATAGGCGAGCGCACGTCCTGACCGAAATATGGTCCGCGGGAAAAAGTAAGGACCCGTTAGCCAGAGGCGACCTGTTACGGCTCACTGAACGGGGCCCAGGAACTGTCGCTACGCGCGCCGGATCGCGCGGTTGAAGACGAAGATCAAGAGGAACATCCCCAGGCAGACGACGAAAAAGCCGAGTTCGGCTGAGCGCACGCCGGCACGGTTGATCATGAAGCCCATCGCCAGGACACCGAACGGCGTGATGCCGAATCCCATCTGCCACGCAGCCATCCCGCGTCCCTGCATGTCCTGCCGCAGCGCGGTCAGGAAAAGCGTGTTCCCCAGCGCGAGGCAAAAGCCGTGGATCACGCCCGCGGCGATCAGGACGGCCATCGACTGCCAGAGCTCGCGCGTTTGCGTGAATGCCATCACCAGGAGGGCGTAGGCGATGAGCCCGCCGAGCGTCAGCGGTCCGCCGTGCCGCAACCGGTCCCCTATGACAGCGAGGCCGAGCAAGCCGAAGATCGACCCAATCCCGATCGCGGAGACCAGCAGGCCGTACGTACCCGATCCGTGTCCGAGTTCGACCCGGGCGAACAGCGGCATGAACGAGATGTAGGGATAGATCAAGAGCGCGGGCAGCGTGTTCACCGCTAGTAGCACGCGCGTCTGCGGTTCGCCCATGACGTACTTGAAACCAGCGGCAATATCGCTAAGCGGGTTCCGGGGTTGCCGATAGACCGCGGGGACCGCGGGCCGGCTCATCATGAGCGTATTGACGCACGCAAGACCTCGCATCGCCGCGACGAAGATGAAGGGCGAGGCCAGCGAGGCCGCCGTGAGGATGCCGGCGAGCGACGGGCCGAGGATGCGCGAGATGTTCTGGGCGATGGAGTTCATCGCGATCGCGTTGGGCAGGGTCGCGGGCGTCATGAGGTCGGCGACAAACGCCTGGCGTGCGGGCTGGCTCATCGCCGTCGTCAGCGCGGTTAGGAGGCTGAACGCGTAGACGTGCCAGACCTGGACATGCCCGCTGAACACGAGGACAGCCAGCCCGGCCGCCTGCGCGGTGTCGGCCAGCGTGGCCAGGACGATGACCGTGCGCCTCGGATAGCGGTCCGCCACAATGCCGCCGACGGGCGTGAGGAGGAGCGAAAGCACGCCGCCAATGAAGGCGACGTTCGCCAGCTGAATGGCGGACTCCGTGAGCACAAAGACGAGCCAACCCAGCGCGATCTGCTGTCCCCACTGTCCGAAACCAAGCGAGATCGTGCTGAGCGTGAGCAGGCGGAAGTCGCGGTTTCGGAGGGATTCGAAGGCACCCTTTCGCCGCTTCCCCGGGGCCGGTCCGGCGTGAGGGGTCGCAGAGGACTCGGGCTGGGTCTCGGAGGCCATTCGCGCACCCTTCTTCGAGGCCCGCAACGATAACGCGCGCGTCCGTCCGGGGCGCGTGCCGTCCCGGGTTTGACCCATACCCCCCGGGTAGGGGTATCATCGCCTCGAAGGAGAGCCGCCAATGCCTCAAATGACCCTCTATGCCCCAGACATCACCTGCGACCATTGCATCGCCACGATCAAAAAGACCGCGACCGGCGTGGGCGGGGTCCAGTTCATCGACGGCGACCCCGAGTCGCGCTCGTTCCGCCTCGACGTGCCGTCCGGCGCCGCGTTCGACGCCGTTGCGGCGGCGCTCGCGGACGAGGGATACCCGCTCGGTGGCCCGGAGGACGCGCCTACCGGCGGCGGGATGGCAAGCGCCGTTAACGTCACGCTGATGCCGATGGCCGGGGCGGCGCCGGCGAAGCGCGCCTTCGTCCCGACGTATGCCCCGCAGGCCACTTCGACGGGCGCCGACGTCGTCTACTCCTGCCCCTGCGGTTCGACCACCGAGGTCTTCCACTACGACCGCTCGCGCGCCGAACAGAAGCCTGAGGCCTGTTGCAACCACCAGGTGCTCGTCGCCCCGGACGCCGCCGCGCGCCTGCGCACGCTCGAGGGGTACGAGGTGATCGACGTGCAGCGCGTCACGATGCCGTGGGGACAGCCGGTGGAGGCCGCGATGGCGGTCCGCCGCTAGGCGTCCCGAAGGGAACGTTGCATGGACTCGCACACGCGCGCCGACGTCCTCAAGCGCCTCAACTACATCGACGGGCATCTCCAGGGCGTCCGCAAAATGATCGAAGAGGACCAGTACTGCGTGGACGTGATGAAGCAGGCGTTCGCCGTCCGCCGCGCCATCGAAAAGTTGGAGGCGACGATGCTGGACGGGCACCTGCACCACTGCGTGGCGGAGGCCGTCCGCGCCGGCGAGACCGAGCAGGTCTTCGGAGAACTCGTCGAACTGTACCGTCTCGCGAACAAGTAGCCGAAAGAGTCCCATGACCACTGCATCACCGCCTCCGTCGGTCGAGCGGCTCCGCTTCGGTGTCCGCGGGATGACCTGCGCCTCGTGTGTGCGCCGCGTCGAACGCGCCCTGTCGAGCGTCGAGGGTGTGGCGACCGCATCCGTGAACCTCGCCACTGAGCAGGCGACCGTGGACGCGCCCGCGGGTGTGGACGTCGAGGCCCTGCGCGCGGCCGTCGACCGCGCCGGGTACGACCTGCGCCTGCCGGACGCCGGCGAGGACGAGGATGCGGCGCGCGACTCGCTGGAGGCGGAGCGCGCGCGCGAGTCCGTGGACCTCGCCCGTCGCGCGGCAATCTCGCTCGTGATCGCGGCCGGGCTGATGGCCTGGATGGTCATCCACACCTATGGCACCACGTGGTTCGGGTGGCACTGGATGCACGACGTCCCGTTCCGCCTCGCGAACGGCCTCCAGTTCGTCGCCGCATTGCCGGTGGTGACCTGGGCAGCGTGGCCGATCATGCACGCCGCCTGGAAGGTCGGCCGGCACGGTTCGAGCGACATGAACACGCTCATCGCCGTGGGCACGCTCACGGCCTTCGTCTACTCCGCCGTCGTGACATTCGCGCCCGGCGTCGTCGCCGCGGGCGGCATCGGGCTTTCCGTGTACTACGACACCTCCGCCGCGATCATCGGTTTCGTCCTGCTCGGCCGCTGGCTGGAGGCGCGCGCGAAGGGCCAGACCTCCGAGGCGATCCGCGCCCTCCTGGCGCTGCGCCCACAGACCGCCCGCGTGCTCGAGGGCGGCCAGGAGTTCGAGATCCCGGCGCGCGCCGTGCAACCCGGCGACCTCGTGGTCGTGCGTGCAAACGAGCAGTTGCCCGTCGACGGCGAGGTCGTCGACGGCGCGTCCGCCGTGGACGAGTCGATGCTGACGGGCGAGTCGTTGCCCGTCTCCAAGGGGCCGGGAGACGCGGTGTTCGGCGCGACGATGAACACCAGCGGCCTGCTGCGGGTGCGCGCCACCGCCGTGGGTGCGGACTCCGCGCTCGCGCGCATCGTGCGGCTCGTCGAGGAGGCGCAGACGTCGAAGGCGCCCGTGCAGGCGCTGGCCGACCGTGTCGCGGCGGTATTCGTCCCGGTCGTCTTCGCGATCGCCACCGCGACGTTCGTCGGATGGTGGGCGTTCGGCCCGGAGCCGTCGCTGACACTCGGGATCCTGAACGCGGTCACCGTGCTGATCATCGCCTGCCCGTGCGCGCTCGGCCTGGCGACGCCGACCGCGGTCATGGTCGGCCTCGGGCGGGCCGCGCGCGCGGGCGTGCTCGTGCGCGACGCGCAGGCGCTCGAGGAGGCGCGGCGGATCGACACCGTCGTCTTCGACAAGACCGGCACGATCACCGAGGGACGCCCGACCGTCAGGCGGATCGACGTCCTCCCCGACTCCCCGGTCGACGAGGCCACACTGCTCCGCCTCGTCGCGTCCGCCGAGCGCGGCAGCGAGCACCCGTATGCGGGCGCCGTCGTCGCGGAGGCAGAACGTCGCACGCTCGACCTCGACTGGCCGCTGACGTTCCGCTCTGCCCCCGGCCTCGGGATCGAGGCCGGCGTGGCCGTCGACGCCGTCACTCGGACCGTGCTCGTGGGGAACGCTGAACTGCTGCGCGCCTCCGGCGTGGACGGGACAACCGAAGCCGGTGCACACCTAGACCGCCTGGTCGAGGAGGCGATGCGCGAGGGCGCGACGGCCATCCGCGTCGCCGTGGACGGCCGTCCGGCCGGGATGATCGCGGTCGCCGACCAGCTGCGGGCCGGGGCGGTCGAGGCCATCGCGCACCTGCGCGCTGCGGGTGTGCAGGTGGTCATGCTCACCGGCGACGGCGCGGTGACCGCGCACGCGGTGGCCGCCGAGGTGGGGATCGACCGCGTCGAAGCCGACGTGCGGCCCGAAGGCAAGTCCGACGTGGTGCGCGCACTCCAGGCGGAGGGCCGCGTGGTCGCGATGGTCGGCGACGGCATCAACGACGCGCCCGCGCTCGCCGCGGCGGACGTGGGGATCGCGGTCGGCGGCGGCACAGACGTCGCGCTCGAGACGGCGGCCGTCACGCTGATGCGCGCCGACCTCGGCGCCGTCGCACGCGCGATCCAGGTCAGCCGCGCGACGATGCGCGTGATGCGCCAGAACCTCGTCTGGGCATTCGGCTACAACGTCGTGCTGATCCCGGTGGCGGCCGGCGCCGGCTACCTGCTGTTCGAGGGCATCCTCGACGGTGCGGCGGTGCCCGGCGTGCTGCGGCCGGTCTTCGGGGCGCGCGGCTTCCTCAACCCGATTGTCGCCGCCGCCGCGATGGCGTTCTCCAGCGTGAGCGTGATGACGAACAGCCTCCGCCTCCGCCGCGTCCGCATCGACTGATGGCGGGCGCCTAGCCCCCGAGCTGCTCGATCTGCGAGGCCAGTTCGAGGCGGTGCTCGGACTCGGCGGAGGCGGGCTCGGCTGCGGGACGTTGCCGCGGCAGCGCGAAGCGAAGGAGCAGCGGCGCGGCCAGCGTTGTGAGCAGCGTCACCGCGATGCTGGCCGTGTACGTGTTGTCGCCGATCACCCCCGACTGATGGCCCAGCACCGCGATCACGAGGGCGACTTCGCCCCGCGCGATCATCCCCGTGCCGACCGCGAGCGACTCGGCGTGGGTGAAGCGCCCCAGCCGCGCTCCGCCGTAGCAGCCGACCACCTTCGTCGCCACAGCCACGACCAGCAGCAGGGCGGTGAACACCGGCACCGCGCGCAAGCCCGCGAGGTCGGCGGACATCCCCGTGGTCACAAAGAAGATGGGGGCGAAGAGCGCGTACCCGATCAGATTGCCGAAGTCCGCCAGGTCTTCCTGCAGGATCGTCCGTCCGAACATCACCCCGGCGAGATAGGCGCCCGAGATCGCGGCCAGCCCGCCGATCTGCTGGGCCGCCCACGCGAATGCCAAGACCAGCGCGAGTACTTCGAGGAAGCGGTGCTCGCGCGTCTCCATGAGGACCAGGCGGACGGCGGCCATCTTCGTGATGAAGTGGCCGGCGATCAGCGCAGCCGGGATGAAGACCGCCAGCCGGACCAGGTCGCCGGCGCCACCGCCGCCCTCGATGCTGACGACCACGGTCAGGACGACCACCCCGATGATGTCGTCGATCACCGCCGCGCCGAGGATCGCGCTCCCGATCCGGCTCTGCAGGAAGCCCGCCTCCTTCAGCACGTGGGCGGACACCGTGACGCTCGTCGCGGTCATGATCGTCCCGATGAAGACGGCCTCCGAGGTGCCGTAACCAAAGGCCATCGCCAGGCCAGCCGCCGCGGCCATCGGCATGGCGACGCCGCCCACCGCCGCCAGCGTGGCGGCGATCCCGACGCGCCGCATCTCGACAAGGTCAGTCTCGATACCGGCGACGAATAGCAGGAGCACCACGCCGATGCTCGACATGCCCTCGAGCGCGGCGGACGGGTGGATGAGGCCGGTCACGCTCGGACCCAGCAGGACGCCGGCGACGAGCACGCCAAACACGCTCGGGAGCCCGAGTCCGGTCGCGATGGAAGAGGTGATCCGGGCCGCCAGCAGGATCAGCGCGAGGCTGATCAGGAGTTCGGCGGAGGATTCCACGAGTGCTCCGGGACGCTAGCCCGGGCCAACTGCTGCCCGAGCGGATTCAGACGGTCGCAGCAGCCCCAGGCCTGCCGCGATCGCGATCACGGTACTACTGCTGCGCAGAACGCCGGCTGCGGAAGTAGTGGATCGCGGTGCTGACTGCGAAGAGACCGAAGAAGACGATTCCCGGTGCCATCTCAGATTCCCGTCTGCCGGCCTCGTGGGAGAGGTGTCCGACATTCAGGACGTTACGGAGCCCATGTTTCGTGAAGGTGACGCCGGAGTCTCAGTCACGTGACGAGTTCATTGCTTCTGCCGCGCCCGCATACACGCGAAAGGGGCGAGGCCGCAGCCTCGCCCCTCTTGGTTCGTGGTTTGCCTCGAAACTATCGGGCCCCGACGAATTCTCCCGTCATCGCACTGCCGTAACCGGGGATCTCCTGGGGAGGGTACGCGTGCGTGCCCATCTCCGGGATGTCCAGACCGGCCATCTCGTCCTCAGGCTTCGAGCGGAAGATGCCCATCGCCTTCAGGACCGAGAAGAGTACGAACGAGGTGCCGAACGACCAGACGATGACCGTCACAGCACCCACGAGTTGCGCCACGAGCTGCGCCCCGTCCCCGAAGAAGAGCCCCTTGATCGGGTGCCCCACCACGAGGAAGTCCGGCGCCGTCCCGTCCGCAAACAGTCCGACACAGAGGATGCCGAAGACGCCGCTCACACCGTGGACGGCGATCGCACCCACGGGGTCGTCGACCTTGAGCACCCGGTCGATGAAGCCCATCGCCCAGCACGTCAGGACTCCGGCCATCCCGCCGATCAGGACGGCGAGGATCGGGCTGACGTACCCGGACGGGGCCGTGATCGCCACCAGGCCGGCCAGAATGCCGTTGATCATGTAACCGGGGTCGTACTTGCCCAGGGTCATCCGCGCGAAGGCCATCGCGGTCACGGAGCCGGCAGCACCTGCCAGCATCGTCACCACCGCGACTTCGCCGATACGCAGGTTGCCGCTGCCGGCAGCGCCGAGCGTCGAGCCCGGGTTGAACCCGAACCACCCGAACGCCAGGATGAACGTCCCGATCGCCGCCATGTTGATGTTGTGGCCCGGCATCGCGTTCACGCTGCCGTCTCGGTTGTACTTGCCCAGCCGCGGCCCCAGCACCCACGCCGCGGCGAGTGCGGACCATCCGCCGACGGAGTGCACCACGCCGCTCCCGGCGAAGTCCACATACGGACGGCCGATCACGGAGTCCTTCAACTGGAAGAGCCAGCCGCCGCCCCACGCCCAGTTGCCGAACATCGGGTAGATGAACCCACCGATGAACACGCCCCAGATGAGGAACGACACCCAGCGCCATCGCTCGGCGACCGCGCCCGTGAGGATCGTCGCCGCGGTGTCCATGAACACCATCTGGAAGAGGAACAGTACCGCGATGCCGACGTCGAGCACGTTCGGCCCGAGGAAGAAGCCCTTGTAGCCGAAGAGGCCCCACTTCGTGCCCGCGAGCGTGATCCCGGCTTCCTTGTCGAGCGCGAGCAGGCCCGCACCCAGGTTCGTCGGGCCGGTGAGGCCAACACCACCGAACTGGATCGCGAAGCCGACCGCCCAGTACGCGAGCATGCCGACGCCGTAGATCATGAAGTTGGTCATCATGACCTGCATCGCGCTCTTGGCACGGCAGAAGCCGGTCTCCACCATCGCGAAGCCCGCCTGCATGAACATGACGATGTAACCGGTGACCAGCACCCAGACGAAGTTGATCGCCAGGCGGTTCTGGTTCACGTACGCAGCCAGGTTGTAGGCGAACGGCTCTTTTGTCTGCGCTTCCGCGAACATCTTCGCGGTGGCATCGGCGTCCAGCGCCCCGTCCTTGTCGAGTACGGCGAGGCTGCCCCCGCCGACTCCGACGCCGGCGAGGTCCTCTGGGGTGCCGACCTTCGTACCGGACACGTCGAGTGCTGGCCCGTCGTCCGGGCCGTCGGCGAAGGCGGTGTGCGCGCCCAGTCCGAGCAACAACGCGACCGCGACCACCGGCACGATCAGCAGCGCCGGCCGGATCGCCTTGACGGACGGCGTGGCGCCCGCGGCCGTCTTCACGGGCCTGAGGTGGCGCGTGAGCGCTGCCGTCACCAGCGGGTACCGCTTGAGGGCCACGCGCACGTCGAAGCGGTTCGAGGTCGCTGTGCCAATGAGGCGGACGCTCCCCTTGCGTGCTTCGTACCCGCTGAACTCCGCCCAGGGGCGGAACACCACGCGGTTCACCGCGATGCCGGTGCTCGTCAGGCGATAGCGGACCGGGCGGCTCACGACGGCATACATCGCAAGCATCGCGACGAGTTCAAGTCGCGCATGAACCACACCCGAAAGTGAGCCCAGCACGAGCAGAACCCCGAGTGAGTAGATGGAGAACTGGTGGTAGCGCAGCCGCTCCGAGAAGGAGAGGTTGAACTCGCGTTCCATTTTCCCCTCGACCTTTGCGCCGCGGATGGCGACCACCCGCGAGAGCGCGGTCAGGATGGTGAAGAGCAGCGGCATCAAGAAAAGTGCCGTGGTCAGTTGCGGGGTCATCGGAAGTCCTATCCCAGTGCCGTCGCGACGGCGGGTTCGGCTGGTTGAGTACGGCGCCGCCACGGACGCCAGCCCTTCGGCCACCGCGGCAGCGCGGTCTCGCGGTAGAAGAGCCCCTTGCTCTTGTCGATGCAGAAGCGCCGCATCTCGAAGGCGGCCCGGTACTCGGGCTCACCGGACGCGTGCTCAAGCGCCGCATTGAGGTGCGGCACCGATTTGTCGTAGAACCCGAGGCGCGCGAAGTACTCCGCCTGGGCCATCTGGCAGGCGAACTCGCCGGGCGTCTCGGCCAGCGCGCCCTCGATCAGGTCCTGCGCCTCGTGCACCCGACCCATCCGGACGTAGGCGACGCCGAGGCTGGCACGGGCTGCCGTCCACGAGGGGTATTCCGCCACCACACGTTCCAGCAGCGGGATCGCGTCCGTGACCTGCCCGATGACGAGCAGGTGATGGGCGCGCGTCCAGGCCTCCGCAGCCGGTGGCGCCGGGAGATGCGACGACGCGACGGCGCCACCGCCTGCAACCACTTGCTCTGCAGTCACGGGCAACCTCCTTCGCCGCACGTGCGACGGTCCCGCGCGCGCACGCAGGCGCACACTTTGCGGGCGTGCGAGGGGTAGGAGGCGACCAGCGATGCGATGCACGCCGGTGGAGAGTTCCGCCCCCCTCCGTTTCCGCTTGATGCGGAGATTGCCGCTCAGATGTTTCCGAGTGTTGGAGAACAGGCGTCGATTGGATGTACTTTCGGTGTCCGCAATGTTTCGCGCGCGTCTCAGAGGTTGGAGACAGTGCCGCCCGGGCTGGCATTCAAGCCGCCCAGAGTCAGGCCTATGAGATCTAGTAGTGGATCGCGCGCGGCGCGCCGCCGTCCGCCGCGATCGCGTCGCCGTTGATCGCGACCGACAGCGGAGAGGCGAGGAATGTCACGACGGCCGCGCGGCCTTCGCCGCCGTGTCAGATTGACGGGCGCGGACGGAGCCATCACGATGCGTGCAACGCCGCAGGCGCTCAGGAGGACACTATGAACGCATCGTTGATCCGGACGTTCAACCTGCCTGCCTCGCGCGCCGCTTAACGAGCCAAACTCAACCGCTCGACCGCGTCACACGGGGCGTGACCCCGGAGTCCGTGCATGCCTTCGACTGTCTCGTGCCTTCGACGGCCCACGGTCCTGCCCGGCCGTCCGGTCGACCCCGCACGTCTCTACGTGCGCCTCGCCGGCCTCGGCGGGTTTGCGAACGCCGCCGGCCTCGTCCTCTACGCCTACTACGTCGTACGCGTTGCGCATCTGTCGCCGCTCGAACTGGTCCTCGCGGGCACGGCACTCGAAGCCGCGGCCTTCTTGTTCGAAATCCCGACCGGCGTCGTTGCCGACCTGGCGTCTCGGCGGCTCTCGGTCATCCTCGGCTACATGCTCGTGGGCGCGGGCTTCCTCCTGATGGGAGCGGCACCCGAGTTCTGGGCGATCGCCGGTGGCCAGTTCGTCTGGGGCATTGGCTTCACGTTCATCAGCGGCGCGCGCGAGGCGTGGCTCGCGGATGAGGTCGGTGACGACGTTGCCGGACCCCTCTATCCCGCGTTTGCGAGGCGCCGCCAGGTTGGCTCGCTCCTTGGCGGGTTCGTCGGCGTCGGTATCGGCTGGTGGTGGGCGGCGGGCACGCTGCTTGCCGGTGGCGTGCTCTATGCGCTCGCCGGGGTCTACCTGCTGTTCGCGATGACCGAGCATGGCTTCACGCTCGCGGCCCGCGAGGACCGCGCCACGTGGCGCACTCCCTTCGTACAGGCTGGCGCCGGCCTGCACGTCGCACGATCTCGCCCGGTCGTGATCACCGCCCTACTCACGACACTGCTGATGGGTGGCTCTTCCGAGTCATTCGACCGGCTCTGGGGCTTTCACCTCATCAACTCGTTCAACGGGCTGCCCGACGTAATGCCGGAGGCACTCTTCTTTGGCCTCGTGCAGCTCGTCGCGCAACTCGGGTCGATCGCCGCGCTGCGGATCGCGCAGTCGAGGACTGACTTCAATAGTTCTAGCAGCGTCGCAATCGGTCTGATCGGCTCGAACCTCGCGATCATCGTGACAATGGTCCTGTTCTCGGCCGCCCCGATGTTCGCGATTGCCCTTGTGGGCGCGTGGGCCACGTTCTGGGTGCGCGCCGTTGAGGAGCCGTTCGCCACGGCGTGGGTGAACCGGGGTCTGGCCTCGCAGACGCGCGCGACCGTGCTCTCGACGATGGGCCAGTCGAACGCCCTCGGTCAGATCGTTGGCGGCCCGCTGTTCGGCCTGCTCGCCGCCGCGGCGGGCGTCCGCGCCTCGATCGCCGTCGCCGCGCTCGTGCTCATCCCCGCTGTGGCGCTCTATTGGAGGCATCGCAGCGTTGAGTCGAATGACCCGGTGGACCTGGCGACGTGATCCCCAGCGCGGCTAGTAGTGGATCGAACGCGGTGCGCCGCCACCGGCCGCAATCGCGTCGCCGTTAATAGCGACCGAGAGCGGCGAGGCGAGGAATGTCACGACGGCCGCGATGTCGCTTGCGTCGATCAGGCGGTGGACCGAGTTCCCCTCCGCCATCTGGCGCTCGACCTCGGCGGGGGTCGTGCCGCGCGAGGCGGCGCGGCGGGCGAGGACGGCCTCGGTGGCCTCGGTGCGCGTGATGCCCGGGTGGACGACCGTCACGTTGACACCCAGCGGCCCGAGCTCGTCCGCCAGGTTCTTCGTCAACGCCGCGACCGCGACGTTGCGCATCGACCCGATGATCGAGCCGGTCTGCCGCGCCGCCAGCCCCGAAATGTTGATGATCCGCCCCCAGCCATTCGAGGCCATGTGGGGCGCGGCCTCGCGCGCGCAGCGCAGATAGCCCAGCACCTTCACGTTCATGTCGTCGTTGAACGCCTCGTCCGTGATCTCCGCGAGGCGCGGCGGGGGCGCCTGCCCGCCCGGCTTCGCCGCCGCGTTCACGAGGATGTCGACGCCGCCGAGGCGCGCGACTACGGTCCGCATCATCCCGCGCACGGACTCGTCGCTGCCCGTGTCGCACGCGACCCCGACGACAGTGCGCCCAGACGCGGCCGCGATCTCGCTCGCGGCCGCGTCGAGGTCAGCCTGCGTCCGCGCGACGAGCGCGACATCGCACCCCTCGCGCGCCAGCGACAGGGCGCACGCCTTGCCGATGCCCTTGCTGCCGCCGGTCACCACCGCGCGCTTGCCCGTGAGTCGCAGGTCCATCGTGTCCCCTCGCCTTCCGTCCCCCGCGCACGGTAACGCGCCGCCGCGGACTGCTGGGTACACTCGACTCCCGCACGCCCTCTGACATGCACCCGGTGATGGAGCGCAGCATGAACCCGATCGTCCACTTCGAGATCCTCGCCGGGCCCGGCCAGGACAAGCAGAAACTCCAAGAGTTCTACGCGCGCACCTTCGACTGGAAGGTCGAGGTGGACAACCCGTTCAACTACGGCATGGTCGACCCCGGCGCGAGCAAGACCGGCGAGCGCGGCATCGCCGGCGCGATCGACGCCTCCGAGGATGGCCCCGAGGTCGTCATCTACGTCGAGGTGGACGACCCGCAGCGTTACCTCGACCGCGCGCTGGCAAACGGCGGCATGCAGGTAATGCCCGTCACCGTGATCCCCGGCGCTGTCACGATGGCGCAGTTCCGCGACCCCTCCGGCAACCTCCTGGGCATCGTGGCCTCGGCGACACCACCGGGCGAGTAACCCGGGCGCGGAAGGCGCGCTCGGGATCGGGCCGGCATGCGGGCCGAAGCGCCGCCTCGAACATCGGCGGTCGGAAGGCTATTCTCGGCGTCCGGCGGACCAGGCTGCCGGTAGGGCACGGAGCAAGCGATGAGCCAGAAGGTCCGCGCGCAATTGATCGGGGCGACTGGCTACGGCGGCCTCGGCATCCTGGAATTGCTGATCGGCCACCCGAATTTCGAGATCGCCGCGCTGGTGGCCCGCGACGACGCTGGGAAGCGCATCGACGAGGTCTACCCGCACCTGGCCGGCCGCTGCGAAATCACCGTGCAGGCCCCCGACTCGGTGGAGGTGGGCGCAGACTGCGACGTCGTGATCTTCGCGACCCCCGACCGCGTCTCGCAGCCATATGCCGCCTCCCTCGTCGCGCGCGGTGTGCGCTTCATCGACTACTCGGGCGACTTCCGCTTTGCGAACACGGACGACTACGCCCGGTACGCCAGCCGCCACCCCTCGATCAGCGACACGAAGCACCAGGCCGCCGACCTGCTCGGCCGCGCGGTCTACGGTGTGACCGAGCTGAATGTCCCGGGCATCGCAAATGCGCCGATCGTCGGCAACCCAGGCTGTTTCGCGATCGGCATCGTGCTGGGCATGGCGCCGCTCTACCAGGAAGGACTGGTAGAGGACGGGGTCGTGATCGTGGACGGGCTGACGGGCTCGTCCGGCGCGGGCAAGAAGCCTGCGCCGCTCCAGCACTTCAGCCACCTGAACGACAACGTCGTCCCCTACCGCGTCCTGAACCACCAGCACACGGTGGAGACCGAATTCACGCTCGGGCGGCTGGGGAAGGCCAAGGGCGCCAGCATCGACTTCATCCCGCACCTGCTGGGCACCACCCGGGGCATCCTGAACACGATGCACACCACCCTCACGAAGTCAGTCTCGCGGGAGGCGCTGCTGGCACAGTATCGCGAGTACTTCGCCGGGCACCCGTTTGTGCGGGTGCTGGACACCCCGCCCACGCTCAAAGGCACGCTCGGCTCGAACTACATCGACGTCTCCGTCTTCACTTCGCCGGACAACCGGAGGGCGGTCGTGATGACGTCGATCGACAACCTGATGAAGGGCCAGAGCGGCTCGGCGATGCAGAACCTCAACGTTATGTTCGGCCTGCCGCAGACCGCCGGCCTGGAGCGCGGCCCGCTCTACCCCTAGGCCCAGGGCGAGGCCCCGACGCAGCACCCCTCAGATTCCAGCGACGATGTTGCCGGGAGCGAACGAGTCTCAGCGCCATATCGTTCCTCGAATGTCGGGCACACCGTCCGACGGCCGGGTACGGCTGGAGCCGCCACCCGAAGTACCCGGAGGACGGCGCCGGCCGTTGCCCCGCCTGGGCCGGCGCCGCTTTCGGGGGCATTTCAAATCTGTGGGATCGGGCGCGAGACGGCGTGCCCACGAGGGACGTTATCGTGAGACTTGGGACGGCGATGGTGTGGGCCACATTCAGCCCGCCCGCGGTGCTGCCGTTCCGCGGGGCGAAGGCGGGCGCGTTGGACCGTACTGCAGCGCGCGACGCCGCTGTCTCGGCCGACCCGGCCGATGTCACGCGCCTCGTCGACCGCGCGAAGGCCGGGGACTCACAGGCCTTCGGCCTCCTATACGACCGCTTCCAGCCGGAGATCCTCCGCTACCTCACCTACCGGACGCGCAACGCCGAGACCGCCGAGGACCTCACGCAGCAGGTCTTCCTCAAGGCATGGCAGGCCATCCCGCGCTTCGAGCAGCGCGGCGTGCCGTTCAAAGCCTGGCTGTACCGCATGGCCCACAACCAGATGGTCGACCACTTCCGTACCCACAAGCCCACGAGCGAACTGGGCGACTTTGACCTGCCCGACAGCGCCGACCAGGAGTCTGCGCTGCTCGCCGTTGAGATGAGCGAGGCGCTCCAGCGCGCCCTCGACCGGCTCTCGGAGGACCACCGCCAGGTCCTGGTCCTGCGGTTCCTGATGGAGAAGTCCGCGCGCGAGATCGGCGAGGTGATGGGCCGCAAGGAGGTCACCGTCCGTGGCCTCCAGATGCGCGCCCTCCAGGCGCTGCGTCGCGAGATCGAGACGATGGGAGGGCTGCCATGACCAGGCGTCTCCCGGTCGATGAAATCGTGGACCGTTGCGTGGAGGAGATCCGCAGCGGCCGGAGCACGGTGGAGGAGTGCCTGCGGCGCTACCCCGAGCTTAACCACGAACTGGAGCCGTTGCTCCGCGCCGCCGAGGCGTTGAGCGCGCTGCCGCGCACCGTCCAGGCCTTCTCCCCCGACCCGCACCAGCGCGCCGCGTTCATGGCGACGCTGCGCGAGACGCCGCAGCAGCGCCGCCGCTGGCAACCCTCGCTCCCTGCGCTGCTTGGCACGGGCGCCTTCCGCATCATCGGGCCGGCCGTCGCGCTGGCGGCGCTCGCGGTGGTGGCCGTCTTCGGCGGTGGTGGCGGCACGCCTGCGGCCGCCTCGACGCTGACCGTATTCGACGGCGAGGTGCAGCGCCTCGACAGCGCCGAGTGGAGGCCGATGCGCGACGGCGACACGGTCGAGCCTGGTGTGCGCCTGCGCACCGGGGCCGCCGGCCACGCGCTGCTCACCTTCCCGGACGGTTCCACCGTCGCCCTCGATCCGCTGACCGAGCTCGCGGTCGAGACGATCGCGGTCGCCCCGCGCCGGGTCGAGGTTCGTCAACTCTCCGGCCGTCTCTGGCACGACGTCGTTCACGACGAGACGGCGGGCGCGCGGTTCGTCGTCCTCACGCCGGACGCGCGCGTGGAGGTGGCGGGCACCGTCTTCGAGACCATTGTGGACGTGAGCACCGGCCAGACCGACGTCGCCACCGTGGACGGCGAAGTGCGCGTGGTGGCGGGCAGCCAGACGGTCCCGGTCGGCCGTGGCGAGACGCTCCGCGCGAGCGCCGCGACGATCCAGTCCGTCTCCACCGCACCGCTGCTGGACGGCGCCCTCACGGTAAATGGCCCGTTCGCCGCAGCCATCATGGCCACAGACGGCCGCGGCGCCGGCGTGCGCACCGACGGCGTGGTCTTCCAGCAGTTGCGCGGGGTCACCACCTCGCGCCAGGACGGCCACCAGCGGTTCGACCTTCAGGATGCGGGTTCCGGCGACCTCGTGCTGGTCCTGCAGCGGTACGGCGAGGGCGGCGGCGAGATCGTGCTCGACACCGCGCACGGCCAGCAGCGGTTCAAGATCAACGCCGAGACACGCCTCACCCGCCTCCCGCTGCGCCTCGAAGTGTTCGAGGGGCTGCCGGCGTTCGCGGTGACAGCGCCCCCGGTCGCCGACGACGCCGCCCCCGTGCCGGCCGCACGCATCGTGACCAGCGACCGCACGAAGGACGCCGTGGAACTCGGTCAGGGCAAGGAGGGCCGTGGGAGCGGGCGCGCCACGACCGCCCGGACGCCGACGCCGAACAACGCCACGAGCGCGCCCGCGTCCCCGGCGACTGATCGAGACTCGGACCGCACCGCCACACGCACGCCGGACGTCACGCCCACGCCCAGCCCGACGCCGTCGGTAGCCGCGACGAATGCCGTCCCTGACGCGGCCGTGCTGGCCTACGCACAGCGGCTCCGCATCGCCATCGCCTCGGGCCGGCCGGAAGCCATCCGTGCCGCCCTCCTTGAAGCGGTCGCCGGAGACAACTCCGCACTTCGACGGCGCCAGGTGGCGGTCATCGCCTCGGCACTTGGGGACGACACGAACGCGTTGCGCATCGGCAGCCTGTTCGTCTCCGGCGACAACGGAGCGTTGCGCGACAGCCTGCGTACCGTGCTGGCCGAGCTCGGCAATGACGCGCGCGAGACGTTCGACGACGCCGTCGCGCACGCGAGCGAACGACGGCAGCAACAGTCCTCGGACGACAACCGCACGCCGACGGCTACGCCGCGCGCCGCCACGCCGGCAACGACCACCACGGCGACGGCTACGCTGGGCGTCATCATCACCCCGTCGGCCTCCGGATCGCTGGTGCCGCTGCCCTGACGGTCAGACCGCGGGGCGAGAGTCCGGCGGCCTCACGCTCACCGGCCGCATCGGCACGCCCTCGGCGGCAAGGGCGGCCGGCAACCGCTGGGCGAGGACGTGGCGCAGTTCGGCGGCCTCCGCGAACCCGCGCGCCCTTACCCGGACGACGACTTCGACGTGGTTGTCGGCGAACCGGTTGATGCGTACGGACGGCTCCGGGCCGGGGAGCGCGCCGGGCTCGCTGTCCCGCACGCGACGCGCCTCCGCGGCGAGCGCTCGGACGGCGAGCGCAAGGTCGACGTCGTAGGTGACGCTGAGTTCGAGCCGTGCGTCCATCCCGGGGTCGCCGGCGGAATAGTTCGTGACTACGGAACCCGCAAGCAGGCTGTTCGGCACGATCACGATGTTGTTGTCCGCGTTGCGCAGCCGCGTCGCGCGCCAGCCGATGTCCTCGACGCGGCCCGAAGGCCCGCCCGCCATCTCGATCTGGTCACCCACGCGCACCGAGGCGTCCGAGAGCATGTAGGAAGAGGCGAAGAGGTTGGCGAGCAGCGGCTGGAGTGCCAGCGCCACCGCCAGACCGCCGATCCCGAGTCCCGCGAGCAGCGGGCTGATCTCCACGCCCAGCGCGTCCAGGACGATCATCGCGCCCGCGAGGACGATCGCGACGCTCGAGGCGCGGCGGACGAGCGGCGCCGTCCGCGCGTCCAGGCGCCCTCCAGCGGCGCTCGGACGGGCGGCATACCAGCCGAGCAGACGTGACACCGTCTGCTGCACGGCAAGCGTCACGATCGCGACGGTGGTCGCGAGCCACGCCCGTTCGAGGCGCAGGTGGTGCGGCTCCAGGTACGAGAGCGTGCGCAGCGCCAGGAAGAGCGCCTGGGCGAACACGAGGAGCACCAGCGGGGCCCGCAGCGCGCCGGCCAGCGCCTCGTCCAATTCGCGCTGTGCGGCGCGTGTCACGCGATGCACTGCCCAGCGCAGCGCGACGGCCAGCAGTCGCGCTGCAGCGGCGGCGAGCAGCACGAGGGCGAAGGCCGCTGCGGTCTCGCCCCATTCCGCGCGGGTCAGGCCGAATCTCAGTCCATCCACCGAGGCATCCTACCCCACAGATGTTTCACAACTCGAATCGGAGCACGTGCCATACTCGACTGCGTCCGAAGGGAGAGCCGCCGTGTTCCAGTCGCTGTTCCGTTCGCTCGCTCACACCGTCGAGTTGATGAAGACCTCGTGGCGCGTCCTGATGCAGGACCGCGAACTGATGGTGTTCCCCATCCTCTCGGGCATCGTCGTCATTGTCATCGCCGGAATCTTCGCGGCGCTCGCCTTCAACCTCGGGACGTTCGACCGGCTTTCCGCGGCCCGCGAGGCAGGTGCTCAGGCGTCGTTCACCGCGGCTGACATCACGCTCGGCACAGCGCTGGCATTCAGCGTCACCGCCGTCACGGTGTTCTTCAACGCGGCACTGATCTCGGCAGCCCTGGAGCGCCTCGACGGTGGCGACCCGACGGTGCGGTCAGGCCTCCGCGTCGCAAGCCAGAGCCTCCCGGCGGTCCTCGTGTGGGCCGCGATCTCCGCGACCATTGGGCTGCTGCTCCAGGCCGCCCGCGGCCAGTCACGCGGCGGCGCCGGCGCGATGCTCGTGCGGATTGGCGTGGCGATGGTCGGTGGCATCTGGGCCTACATGACGTTCTTCGTCGTCCCTGTGATGGTCGCGGAGCGCCTGGGCGCCGTGGCCGCGATCAAGCGCTCGAGCGCGCTGTTCCGGCAGACATGGGGGCAGCAGGCCGGGGCGTCGTTCGGCTTCGGGCTGATCTACGTCGGCGCCGCGCTCGTGACCGCAGCGGTCGCCGTCCCGTTGATGATGGTTTACCCGCTCCTCGGGATCATCGCAGGTGGAGCAGTCTTCGCCGTCGCGTTCGGAGCGGTCGCGGCGATGGAGGGGATCTTCAAGGCCGCGCTATTCCGCTTCGCCTCCGGCCAGCCGTCCGCAGCCTTCGACGACGCCACACTGCGGTCGGCGTACCGCGCGCTCTAGCGATCGCGAACGGTCATGCGTGCGTGTCCCCGTCCGGGCCGAGGCGTTCCCCGGCGCGAATGTGGACGCGCAGGCGGTTCTCCGCCGGCGGGATCGGACATGAATACGCTGCGTTGTACGCGCAGTACGGGTGGTAGGCATAGTTGAAGTCGAGCAGCAACCGGACGCCATCCAGCACCGGGAGGTCGAGGTAGCGCCCGGCCCCGTACGTCTCGGACCCTGCACCAGCATCGACGAACGGCAGGAAGAGGTCGCCGGTGTCCGGCTGACGGAACACCGTCAACGATTGCTCGACGCCCTCGACCACGAACCGCAGGCGAGCCCAGCGCTCGTACTCGCGGTTCTGCCCGTCTGACGTCGATAGTTCGACCGCCTCGACCTCCTCGTACGGCTCGGGCGTCACCTCGAAGGCCAGGTGCGGCGCCTCTGGGTAGTACGCGAGGCCGCCGAAGTTCCGCCGACTGGGGACCGGCAACGGCGACGCAGGGTCGTCGCGGAAGAATTCGTCCTTCCCCGCCCGGTAGGTCTCTAGTTCGCTCGGCGTGCTCATCTCCGCACCGGCCTCTCCAGGTCGCGCAATGCAGTCACCATGACCAGCGGGACACCAGCTTCTCGTACAGCCTCAGCGATCGCGTGCGCGGCCTCCGGGTTCGTGTCCGCCTGGTTCACCACGACGGCGAAGGGACGAGGGCCGGCATGCTTTCGCCCGCCCTCCTCGTGCGCCAGCACGCGCGCGACCAGCGCAGCATCGCACATGGCGCCTGGCGGCAGCCCCGGCACGATTGCGCGCACGCGCTCCGGCCGGTGGACGTGCGCCCCATCCAGCGGCTGGCCGAGGACGCTCGCGCCGACGACGGCGACGATATGCGTCGCGGCGTCCGGGATGACCGGCTCGTGTTCTGCCGGGGCCTTGAACGCGCGCGCCCGGCTGCCGTCTGCCTCGACCAGCACGGCGTCGACGCCCTCGACGGCCGCGAGCGGAGCGACATCCTCCGACGCGATGGGTGCGAGGCGTCCCGCAGGCTGCGGCTCGACGCCCGCCACCACGAGCACGCCGCGCTCGCCCGCGGCCTGCGCGACCGCCGACGCTGCCGCGCCGGGGCGCGCCTCGACCAGCGAGGGCATCTGCCAGCCGTGCGGCGCCGGCGTGAAGCGCGCCGTGCCGGTGACGATCGCCCGGCCGCCGAGCGCGGCGACCTCGCGCGCCAGCGCGTACACGAGCGAGGTCTTCCCGCCAGCCCCGACGACAGCAACCACGGGGACGCCTCGCGCCTCGTGCAGGGCAAGGGCGTGCCATAGCGGTGCGCGCTGGCGCGCGCCGGCGTCGGCGTTCCGTATCATCGACGAAGGTCTTGGACTCACCGAGCGATGGTAGTGCCGCGCGGACGGCGGTACGGATGGGGGCAAGATTGGCGGCCGAAGCGGATGTGAGCGCCATCATCCTCGCGGGCGGCCGTTCCTCGCGCATGGGAGAGGACAAGGCGTCGATCGTCCTCCACGGCACGACGCTGCTTCAGCGCGTCGTAAGTGCGGCCGCCGGGGCGGCATCGCAGATCGTGCTCGTGCGTGCGCCGGGACAGGCGCTTCCCGCCGTCACGGCCCCCTGCCCGGTCGTGACCGTCGCCGACGCGGTCGCAGGCGAGGGACCGCTGTTCGGGATGGCGACGGGGCTCGCCGCCGCCACCGGCGAACGCTGCCTCGTGCTCGGCGTGGACATGCCGTTCCTCCAGCCCGCCCTGCTGCGATTGCTGGCAGGACGGCTGCGCGACGTGCGGGCGGAGTCGGGCGGGCGCTGGGTCGTGCCGATCGCGGAGCGCCGTCCGCAGCCGCTCTGCTCCGCGATCGCCCGCGACGCGCTCCCCGTCCTACGCGCGCACCTCGACGCTGGCGACCGGGCACCGATGTCCGTTGCCGCAGACCTCGGTCTCGCACGTCTCGACGAGGCCGCCTGGCGTGCCGCGGACCCCAGCGGCCAGTCGTTCATGGACGTGGACACGCCGGGCGCGCTGGACGCAGCCCGGCAGCATCAACCGGAGCGCCCAGCGCACGGAGTCTGAACACAGAACCCGCTGGAAGGCGCCGGTCAGCGACCGCCGTGCCTCTGGTCTTCACCTCGGACTTGAAGGCTTGGTGGCTCTCCCTGCGTGCCGGCCTGCGCTTCGTCCACGTCCGGTGCGACAAACCGCCCCGTCCGTTCTGGCGTGTGGCGGGCACCGGGGACGTGACGCACCGGCTGGTCCGGGAGGGTGTCTTCCTCGCCTGGTTGCATCCAGGGTTGCTCGTTCGTCATCGCCGTCCTCCTGGACGCTACAACGTGCCACCGCCGGGGTGTCGTCGAGGTAACGCCTCGGCCCGCAGCCGTTGCGATTGTGTGCCGGTACGCCGGTCCCGCTCGCTCTGCGCGGGCCCGCGGATTTGCCGCCGGGTACCCTCCCCCCTTTCTGTGCGCTACCGTGCGCGCGCGGCGTCCGCGGCTCGTCATGGAAACGAGGCGGTTCCCCAACGTCGCGGGGCGGGGCGGAGGACCGTGCGACGGCGCACTCGAGTCTCGATCGGCGCGTCCGTCGCGGGCATCACGCTCGCGCTGTCGGCCCGCTCGCCCGCGTTCTCCGATGCCTACGCGCTGGCCAACGGCGGCTTTGAAGGCGGCGCGGCCGGATGGGCGCCTCCGGTTGGCGCGGTGCTCGCCGTCGATGCCTCGACCGCACCCGCCGAGGGCGCCAGCGCCGCCCATCTGACCTCGACCGGCGCGGGGCAAATGTCGCTGACGAGCCAGTATTGGCAATCGCCGGACGCCACGGCGTTCATGTCGTATTCACTGGCCGCGCTCGTGCGTGACAACGACGCCGCGACGTCCGCGGTCACAGCGCGGCTCGCGGTACTCGACGTGGACCAACGAGTCCTGGACGAAGCCATCAGTCTGCTCGGCGGGAGCGACAGCGCCCCGTACCGCCCGATCGCAACGGGCTCGCTCCTGGCGCCTGCCGGGGCGAAGTACCTGCGCGTCACGTTCTCCGCGCAGGCCTCAGCCGCCGGCGCGCGGTTCTCAGTCGACGGCGTGACGATTACGGCTACCGCGCCGGCCACCCCGATCCCCACGCCCGAGGCACCACCACCCGCGCCCGCCGAGCCGGAGCCGCCCGAGAGCGTCGCCACACCGACGTCCACACCAACGCCGACTCCGACGCCTCGTTCGACCTCTACGCCGCGGCCTTCGGCGACGCCGCGCATGACCGCGACGCCCACCCTCACACCGACGGCGGCGCCCCCACCGGGCACAACGCTGCGTAACGCGAATTTCGAGCAGGGCGTCGCGGGGTGGAGCGTCGTCCGCGGCCGCCTGACGGCCGCCCCCGTGATCGACGGGCTGGGTGCATCGTTGGTACTTACCGCAGACGACCGAGGGACGGCCTGGGTGCAGCAGACCGTCGCGGTCACGCCCGGGAGCTGGTCGAGCGCCAGCGCCCTCCTCTTGCCGTATGACGGCGTCGAGGCGGCATGGCTCCGGATCGCCTGGTACGCCAGCGCGGACGGCGGTGGAGCGCAGCTCAGCAGCGAGGACTCGCCCGCCGTCGCCTCTGCCGCACCGCATGCCTTCGTGCAGACCGGCGCGTACGAGGTCGTCTCGACCGGGCCGGTGCAGGCGCCGGCGGAGGCGCACAGCGCGCGCGTCCGCGTCCTGCTGCGCGCGGCTGGCGACCGCGGGGCATCGGTCCTCATCGACGACGTCACCTTCGAGGCGGCGGAACCCGGGGACGCCTCGCCGGTCGCCTCGGCACCCGCGGCACGCATCCGCGCGACGCCGGCCGGCACGCCTGCGCGGCCTGCAGAAGACGCGGCTCGCCTCGCGGCCACCCCGTCCCCCCTGAACCCGCCCGCGCCGCCGCCGGCGCCGCTCTCTGAGACGCGGGTTGGCGGCCCGGCGGCGCGTGCGCTCCGGATCACGGAGGTGATGAGCAATCCGCAAGAGTCGGGGGCCGATGGCGACTTCGAGTGGGTTGAGGTGATGAACACTGGCCAGAGCGCAGTCGACCTCGCGGGCCTCGTCCTGAGCGACCGGCGGTCGGGCAGCGTGCTGCCGCGCTACACGCTCGGGCCGGGCGTGGTCGCTGTCGTCGCCGCGTCGGGTGCTCGGTTGCCTGAGGGCACGCCGGTCGTCCGGCTTCCCGGCATGATCGGAAACAGCCTCGGCAACACCGGCGACCGAGTTGCCCTGATCGGCGCTGACGGGCGCGAGATCGACGCGCTCGCCTACGGGGAGGGTGCCGAGGACGGCGAGGCGGCGGCGCCCGCGCCCGGGCCGGGCCAGTCGCTCGAGCGACTCTTCTCGCCCTCGGGCGTCCTGCTGGACGTACGCGTGACCGACACGCCGACGCCGGGCCTCCCGCCCGTGCCGGCGAGGGCCCGCGCGACCGAGGCGTCCGATCCGGGATCCGGCCCAACGGCACTCGCGGGCCTCGGCGATGGCACTCCCACCTGGGTGGTGCTCGTCGCGCTTGCGGGCGGCCTGCTGGCGGGCGCGGCGGCCACCCGAGCGATCTCTGTCATACGCGGGCGGGACGGAAACCTGTGACGGCGGGGCTCGCTGTTACGATCGATGTGGAGGCCGCCGCATGCCGCACACCATCCTGCTCGCGGAACCGCGCGGCTTCTGCGCCGGGGTTGTCCGCGCGATCGACGTCCTGAACCAGGTCCTCGACGCCGAATCCGGCCCCGTGTACGCGTTCCACGAGATCGTGCACAACCGCTACGTGGTCGACGGGTTTCGGGAGCGTGGCGCGATCTTCGTAGAGTCGGTAGACGAAGTCCCGGTGGGGTCGCGGATCGTCTTCTCCGCCCACGGGGTAGCCCCCGACGTCATTGCCTCGGCGCGTGACCGAGGCTTGCGGGTGATCGACGCCACCTGCCCGCTCGTGACGAAGGTGCACCTCGAAGCAAAGAAGGCGGCGAAAGACGGCTTCGAGATCCTGCTCGTGGGCCACGAGGGACATGACGAGGTCGAGGGGACGAAGGGCGAAGCGCCCGACCGCACGCGCGTGGTGGACAGCCGGCGCGACGTGCAAGCCCTCGGCGAGCCGGGACGGCCGGTCTTCGTCGTGACCCAGACCACGCTCTCGGTGGACGACACCGCGGACACCATCGCTGCGGTGCGGGAGCGCTTCCCATCCGCGCAGATCCGCAACGACATCTGCTACGCGACGACGAACCGCCAGTCGGCGGTCAAGGTGCTGGCGGAGCGCGCTGGCTTGGTCATCGTGGTCGGCTCGGCGAACTCCTCGAACTCCGTGCGACTGTGCGAGGTGGCCCGCTCGATGGGCACGCCGGCCTACCGCGTGGACGGCATCGCGGAGATCGACCCCGCCTGGTACGAGGGCGTCGCGGTCGTCGGCCTGACCGCTGGCGCCTCCGTGCCGGACGACCTCCTGCAACCGATCATCGAGGACCTCCGCGCGCGCGGCGTCACACGGATCGAACCGGTCGTCGTGGCGGAGGAGACAGTGGAGTTCCGGCTGCCGGAGGAACTCGAAGCGCGCTAGCGGATCACGTACCCCACGCCGCGGATCGTGGTCACGATCTGGCCAGCCCCACTTCGCGCGAGCTTGGCGCGCAGACGCGAGATGTGCGCCTCCACGAAATTGCGCGATCCGAACGTCTCGTAGCCCCAGATCGCGAGCGACAGCGCGTCCGGACTGACGACCTCGCCTCGGCGGTGCAGCAGAAGGCGCAGGACGGCGAACTCCTTGGGCGTGAGCTCCAGCGGCACGCGCTGGACGAGCACCTCGTGCGACCGCAGCCGGAGGACGAGGCCGCCGGGGCCTTCGAGTTCCTCGACCGCGAAGCCTTCCGTCCCGCGCGCGCGGCGAAGGAGGGCGCGGGCCCGCCGGCCCAGTTCAGGCACCTCTGCGGGCTTCAAGAGGTAGTCGTCTGCGCCGAGGTCAAGGCCGGAGACGCGGTCCGCGACGTTCCCCTTGCTCGTGGTGATGATCACGGGCAGGCCGCTGCGTTCACGCAGGCGGCGAAGCGTCTCGAACCCCGAACGTCCGGGGAGGTCGATATCGAGGATGACGAGGTCGAACTCGCCCCGGTCGAGCGCCGCAAGCGCAGCCTCGCCGGAATCGGCCACTGAGACACGCGCACCGTC